>CAZYEM010000120.1:0-12247 GCA_964646395.1 uncultured Bacteroides sp. | reverse complement strand
AATTTACACCAGTTGCGAACCTTGTCCTATGTGCCTGGGAGCTATTTATTGGGCACGACCAAAAAAAATATATTATGCCTGCAACAAACAAGATGCAGCCAACGCTGGTTTCGATGATTCCTTTATATACGATGAAATAAATATTCCATTAAAGGAACGCAAGATTCCATCAGACCAAATGATGCAGAAAGAAGCACAAGAGGTTTTTAAAGAATGGATTATAATGGAAAGTAAAATTGAATATTAAAGGGACTTCTAAAAATTAAAACCGTTTCGTATCAATAACTCATCAACTCGATAGCTTTTAGTGGATTATCGGAACCAAAAACACTATTTCCGGCAACCAGAACATTAGCACCTGCATCATATAATTTATGAGCATTAACAGTATCAACTCCACCATCAACTTCAATCAAGCATGCAGGATTGTATTTTTCAATCATTGCTTTTAACTGATGAATTTTGCGGTACGTATTTTCAATAAATTTTTGTCCGCCAAAACCTGGATTAACCGACATTAAAAGCACCAGATCAAGCTCTTCTATTACATTTTCCAATAAATCTACATTTGAATGCGGGTTAAGAACAACACCTGCTTTCATTCCCAAACTTTTAATAGAAGTAACTGATCTATGCAAATGATTACAAGCTTCATAATGAACAGTAAGAATATCAGCACCCACTTCTTTGAAAACATTAAAATATCTATCAGGATCAATTATCATCAGATGAACATCAAGAGGTTTTGTTGCTAATTTTTTTATATGTTTAATAACTGGAGGTCCGAATGAAATATTGGGTACAAAAACACCATCCATCACATCAATGTGAAACCATCCTGCTTTACTTATATTAACCATTTCAATATCCTGAGAAAGTGAAGCAAAATTTGCTGACAATAAAGAAGGTGCTACAAAATTATTCATACATCGTATTTTACATCAAATTATAAATTTGATTTTGTTGTTACTATTTATTTTGCAAAAATAAGTCCTATGTTTTAATTTTCAACTCTATTTTTTATTTTTTTTTACTAAATTAGCAAAAAATACATAATCAAAATATTATTTTTACAACTTATTGCATTTATGCATTTTAAGAAAACTATTAAACACAATGGATAACAAAATATCATACGATGAGCTTTTAAATATCAATCAATCGCTTTTAGAAATATGCAAGTTAAACAAAATTGATGTTTCAAATTTAATTTCTGAGTCACTTAATAATAATAAAGAAAGTTCATTAAACCTTTTTCTGGATAAAATTAAATATTCTAAAAACATAATTCAATTAATATTTGACAAATCTCCCATTGGAATTTTCTTATTTGACAATAAAAGTATTGTATTGGAATGTAATTTCAAATTTACAGAATTGATTGGAAGTGATAAGAATACAATCATTAATTTTAATATTTTAGAATCTATAAGCAATATTGATGTTAAAAATGCAATTATTAAATGTTTATCTAATAATATGTCCTTCTATTCTGGTGAATATACATCAGTTTCTGGAAATAAGACTTCATTTATAAAACTAATTTTAAGTCCAGTAACAGATGAAGACAATAATATTTTGGGTGGAATAGGCATAGCAGAAGATTATACATTTCAAAAAAAATATGAAGAAGCATTAATTCAAGCAAAAGCACAACAAAGAGCCTTGCTTGATAATATGCCGGCCTTAGCATGGTTTAAGGATATAAATGGTGTTTATCTTTCTGTAAACCAAAAATTTTGTGAATTGAACAATAAAAAATTCAAGGATATTATTGGCAAAACAGATTACGAAATATGGTATAAAGATTTGGCTGATAAAATATTAAATGAAGATTTAAAAGTAATAACACAAAGGAGAACCATAAGTAATGAAGTAAAATTTGCAAATAATGAAGGTGAACAATTTGAATTAGAAATTTATAAGACTCCTGTTTTCGATCAGAACAACAATATTATTGGTACAACTGGTTATGCTACTGATATTTTAGAAAAGAAAAAAAGTGAATTTGAATTAAAAACAGAAAAAATATATTTTGAAAATTTGTTTAATAATTCCCCCGAAGCAATTGTAATAGCTGATATTAACAGTAATGTATTACGAATAAATAAGCAATTTACAAAAATGTTTCAATTTACTGAAGAGGAAATAATTGGTAGAAATATAGATGAAATAATTTCAGAAGAAACTGAAATTGAATTTGCACATTCGATTACACAACAAATTCAATTTGGAAAAAACTCAAGCTTTGAAACTGTAAGATTAAGAAAAGACAGAACAAAAATTGATGTTGTTATACTTGGTGTTCCTATTACATTAAGTGATGGAACTGTAGTAATTTACGGTATTTATCAGGATATTTCAAAACAAAAGGCAGAACAACACGAACTTTTGATTGCAAAAGAAAAAGCAATAGAATCTGATATTCTTAAAACAAATTTTCTGGCAACAATGAGCCATGAATTAAGAACTCCACTTAATGGCATTTTAGGTTTTTCCGAACTACTTTTAACCGAAGATTTAAATGATGAAATAATGGAAATGGCACAAAGTATTCATCAAAGTGGAAACCGATTATTGGAAACAATAAATTCAATACTTGACATTTCTATCATTGAATCAAACAAACTGAATATTGAAATAAAAAAAGAAAATATTATTGATATTATCCTTGGTAAAATAAAAAAATTCTCTCCTAAAGCTTTAGAAAAAAACATACAGATAAATTTTGATTTTAAAGGAGTTGCATTTTTACACACCGATGAAAAGATATTTGAAAACATAATTAATAATTTACTTGATAATGCAGTAAAATATACTAAAAATGGCTCTATAGAGATCAAGTTGTCAAATGAAAACATTAACAATCAATTATATCTGAATATTTGCATATCCGATACCGGTATAGGTATAGATAAAAATAATTATGAAAAGATTTTCCAATATTTCAGTCAGGTGAGCGAAGGCTATACAAGAACTTATGAAGGATCTGGATTAGGCTTAAGTATTACAAAACATTATGTTGAAATTCTGAATGGAATTATTTGCTTAGAAAGCACTATAAATATTGGTTCAAGTTTTACAGTAAAATTACCTATCAAAGAAAATGATGTTGTTTATCTTGAGAAGGATTTATATAACTTATCGCAAATAAAACCTTTAATTTTATTAGTAGAAGACGAAAAAACAAATGCAGAATATGTAATTTTGAGTATCAGGAAATTTTACGACGTGGAACTGGCAATAAATGGAATAGATGCTATAGAAATGGCAGCAAGCAAACAATACGACCTGATTCTTATGGATATAAATCTTGGTAGGGATATGAACGGAATCACTACAACATCAGAAATCAGGAAGATGACTAATTATCAAAATATTCCAATAATTGCAGTAACTGCAAATGCAATGGTTGGTCAAAGGGAAGAACTTTTATCAAAAGGATTAACTGATTATATATCAAAACCATTTAGAAAAGATATGCTTCTTAAGGTTATTCAGGATAATCTTGAAATTATTTAAATAGTTTATTTAAATAAGCATAAATATAATAATTTCAATTACTTATAATAATAAATTAAACGATTAAACAACTAATAATTAAAGAGTATTATAAAAAGATGAAAATCAAAAATAAACTATTTCTTGTACTGCTAATAAGTTTTCTGTTTCTTATTATTGCTCTTAGCATATATATGAAGTTCAGACAAAAACATAATAATGTTTTGTTTGACACTTACAAAACACAACAAGAACAAGTTATACACACTTCAATATTTACACAATCAAATAATATAAAAACACTTGTTTTTGATTATACCTATTGGGACGAAGTTGTGGATTATGTTAATGGTAAAAAAGATAAAGAATGGGAAACCGATATTTTGACTACTCTACTACCAACCTATAAAATGAATGGATTATGGGTTTTTAATCTGAAAAAAAATGAAGTATATCAAATAAATGATATTGGAGACAGCACAAAAATCAATTTAAATTTATCAAATAAAAATTGGGAGAATCTCAATAAAAATCATTTTATTAGTTTTATTCAAAAAACAAAAGACGGTTATATTGAACTACATGGTGCAACCATTCATCTTTCATCTGATATTAAAAGAGAGAAAGATTATTATGGTTATTTCTTTGTTGGTAAATACTATGACTCTAATTATTTTAATTTACTTACCGAATTAACAAGTTGTGATATTTCGATAATTAAGGCAGATTCGCTAATTATACCAATTTATAAAGCGAAAATAAATATTGTAGTTCCATTAAAAAACGCAAATAATCAAACAATTGCCAATTTAGTTTTTAGCAAGAATTACAAAATGCTACAAGACTTGAGAAATATGTCTGTTTTTTATATGATTTTTATTCTTTTTTCAGTAATCATAACATTATTGGCTTTTTATATCTGCTTCCATTTGTGGGTAAACCGACCACTTACTGCAATTATGAACACTTTACAAAGCAATAATACAGAATCAATAACTCCTTTATTAAAAAGGAAAAATGAATTTGGAAAAATAGGTGAATTAATTGTAAATTTTATAAAACAAAAAGATGAATTACAACAAGAAATAAACAAACGCCAACAAGTGGAATTGGCTTATTCAACTCAGGAAAAGCTTCATAAAAGTCTATTTAATAGCTCTTTAATGGGCGTTTCGTTTTCTAAAGGACAACAAATAATAAATGCGAATGAAGTATTTATCAAATTATTTGAATTCGACTCGCTAAAAGAAATAAAAAATAAGCAAATAATTGATTTAGTTACAGAAAACAGTAAACAATTATTGCACAATAGATTTATTTCAAAATCAAATAACCAATCAATAGAGGATAGTTATGAATTAGAAATTATTTGCAAAAGTGGCAAAACCAAGCAAGTAATGGTTTATACTCAAGATATTCAAATTGATAATGAAATATATCAGCAAACAATTATAAATGATATTACTGAAAAAAAGAAATATGAAATTGAACTTTTAGTTGAAAAAGCATATTTTCAACAGCTATTTGATGAATCTCCAGACGCAATAGCTATAACTGATAATCAAGCAATTATTTTGAAAATAAATAAAAAATTTACTAGTTTATTCGGTTTCAGTAATCAGGAAGCAATAGGAAAAACTACAATAGAATTATTACAACCCGATTCGAAAAATGATGAAATTATAACACTTGTTAACAAGGTATTAAATGGTGAATCTGTTAGTTATGAAAGTATTAGGAAAAATAAAAATGGAGAAAAAATAGATGTTCACATATTAGGAACACCTATATTGGTAAACAATAGTCAATTAGGGATTTATGCTATTTACAGAGATATTACAAATAAGAAAAAATACAATGATGAATTAAAACTCAGAAGTATAATTTTTAAATCACTTGCAAATGGATTATCTAATTTATGGAAATTAGAGGCAGGAGAAAAATCGATTAATCTGTTTTTAGAAACAATAGGTAAAGCCACCAATGGAGACAGAGCCTACATTTTTAAAAATAATAATATTGACAATGAAATTACAATGTCGTTAATTTATGAATGGGTTGAAGATACTATAAATCCTGAAATTAATAATTCATTTAAGCAAAACATTGCCTATCATCCAACTTATACAAGATGGTACAAGATGTTAAGTCAAGGGAAAACAATTTCATACAAAGCGAGTGATTTAACCGAAATTGAAAAGAATATTTTTATAACCAATGATATTAAAGCATTTATGTTTGTTCCTGTTTTTGTTAAAAATACATTATGGGGATTTATTGGTTTGGATAATTGTAAAAAAGAACGATTATGGAGTGATACTGAATTATCAATAATGTCAATAGCTGCAAATAATATTGGAAATTTTATTGAACAAAAAGAAATTGAGGAAGAATTAAAAACAGCAAAACATAAAGCCGAAGAATCAGAACGATTAAAATCCAATTTCATAGCAAATATGAGCCATGAACTAAGAACACCTTTAAACGGAATGCTGGGATTTGCCGAATTATTAAACGATGATCTTGATAACATGGAACATAAGGAAATGGTTAGTGTAATTCAAAAAAGCGGTAATAGATTAATGGACACATTAAATTCAATCTTAGATCTTTCATTAATAGAAGCAAATAGAATAGTAGTTAGAAAAGTAAATGTTGATATTAATAGTATTTTTGCAGAAAAGCAAGATTATTATCAAATGATGGCTCATCAGCGACAATTAAAATTTAGCATCAATACAAAACATAATTATCAGATTAACACAGATATAAAATTTTTAAATAGGATATTAAATAATTTAGTAGATAATGCTTTTAAATATACAAAAAAAGGTGGAGTTACAATAGATCTAACTGATGAAAAAATAAATGGAACAGATTACTTAATCATTAAGATTATTGATACAGGAATTGGAATAGAAAACAAATATTTTACTGAAATTTTCCAATATTTCCGTCAAATAAGTGAAGGATTATCAAGAGAGTACGAAGGAAATGGAATTGGTTTAACCATTTGCAAAAAATATATTGATCTTTTGAAAGGTACAATTGAAGTGGAAAGTAAAATTGGTGAAGGAAGCACATTTACCATTAAACTGCCGGGTTTATTACCACAAAATTCACAAAATTATTCTCAGGCAATAATTGAAAACTTATCGTCAAAACCTAAAATTCTATTAGTAGAAGATGAAATATCAAACAGGGAATATACGTTTTATGTTTTATCAAGAGTCTTTGATATGGATGTTGCTGTAAATGGATTTGAAGCAATAAGCTTAACAAAAACAAATGTTTATGCTGCAATTTTAATGGATATTAATTTAGGAAAAGGGATAAATGGAATTGAAGCAACGAATGAAATTCGAAAAAATCCTTTATACGAAAATATTCCGATAGCTGCTGTTACTGCCAATGCGATGCAAGGTCAAAGGGAAGAATATCTGGAAAACGGCATGACTCACTATATTTCAAAACCTTATAATAAAAAAGAAATTATTAATTTTGTAAATAAAATGATATATAATGATGATACTTTATAACAAAAAAGTCAAAAATATTAGTAAACATAAGGAAATGATAAAACATAAGAAATATTTCATTTTGTTGTTTGTTTTTTTTATAATTCATTTATATTCAAAATCTAACAATCTTGCGGATACTGTAATACAACAGAAAGTAACATTTGAAAAAATAAAATTACTTAATACCAAAGCAATCCTTTTAGCTGAAACTTATTCAAATATTTCATTAAAATACAGTTTATTGGCTTATGAATATTCAAAGCATTTAAACATATCAAAATTACAGCAAATATCTGTTAAGAATATAGCTATTGCCCATAAAAACATGGGTAATAATACGGAAGCATTAAAATATTTTAAAATTAATCTGGAACTTTGCAAAGCAAATCAAGATATATCAAATGAAATTGAAACTTTAATTGAAATTGGAGAATTAAACAGATTAATAGGATTAATGGATCTTTCGATAGATTATTATTTAAATTCATTGGATTTAGCTGAAAAATTCCAAAAAATTAATTTTATTCCAACAATTTATAACAGCTTGGGAGTTACATACCGAAATATTGGTGATACAACCAAAGCACTAAATTATTATAAAGAAGCATTATCACTTGGACTAAATCAAAAAAATTATTTAAGTATTACAAAATCTTATGAAAATATTGGTAACCTATTTTGGTATAAGCATTTATATGATTCAGCTCTTAAAAATTATAATAAAGCTTTATTCAATTCATTACAAATTAAAGAAAAACCATTAACAATAAAAATGGGATTATTAAACAATATTGGAAATACATACAGAGGGAAAAAAGAATTTAATAAAGCCCTGAATTATTATGATTCAGCATTATTTATTAATAAGATTATTAAAAACAAAAATCTTGAGGCTGTAGTTCTGAAAAATATAGGCAATACATTTTTTGAAAAAGGCAATACATTAATTGCTATTAACTATATAAATAAAAGCAATTTGATTGCAAAAGAAATAAATCTGAAAAGAATATTAATAGAAAATCATTTTCAACTTTCAGAAATATATTCAACAACAGGAAATTATAATTTGGCTCTGGAAAACTATAAAATATATATTCAACACAAAGACTCACTATTTTTAAATGAAAAAAATTATAAAATTTCAGAACTTGAAATAAAGTATCAAAACAAGGAAAATGAAGAAACAATAAATCAATTAAAATATAACAAACAAAAAACCAATCTTTTATTTACAAGTATTATTGCAATTGTAACTTTTTTACTTCTAATTGTTACCTATAACAGATACAGAATAAAAAAGAAAGATAATAAAAAAATTGAAGATCAAGGTAATAATTTAAAATTGCTTAATGACGAATTAAAAAAGCAATATGAATTACTCAAAAGTAACAAGGAAGAATTAACAAACAGCGAAACACTTTTCCGAACTATATTCGAAACATCCCCATTGGGCAAAATATTATTAGACTCAAAAGGTAATATATTAAAAATCAATAACTCATTTTTAAAAATAGTAGGTTTTGAAGTTGGCCGGGAATTAATAGGTTTAAATATAAAACAACTGACAGTATTAAAACGCACAAAAGTTTTAACTTCTTTTTCAGATGTGATTGATAATAAACAAGTTGTTTTTGGAGAAACAACAATAAGAAATGCAAAAGGAGAATGTGTAATAATAAACTATCATTTATTTCCAATATTAAATGAAAATGGAGAATTAATTAAAATTCAAGCTTTAGCAACAGATATTACAGAAAAACAAAAAAGTGAAAAAGCTTTAATTAAATCAGAAAGACAATTAAGAGAATTAAATGCTACAAAGGATAAATTCTTTTCTATAATTGCCCACGATATTAAAAATCCTTTTAATGCAATAATGGGATTCTCTCATTTGCTTAACGAAGATTATGAATTATTTACAGATGAAGAACGAAAACAGTTTGTTGGAAATATTAGTCAGGCATCTGAAGATGTTTATAATTTGCTGGAAAACCTATTAAAATGGTCATGGACACAAAATGGACAAATAAGCTATAATCCCAAAAACTTTGATTTAATGGAAACTTGCAATGAAACCATTGCTGTTTTAAATCTTCAGGCTGAGCGAAAATCAATCAAAATCGAATGCTCAATTACTGAATCCTTACTGGTTTTTGCTGATGAAAATATGCTTAAAACTGTTTTTAGAAATTTGATTTCCAATGCTATAAAATTCACAAATGAAAATGGGGTTATAAAAATAAATCATTTTATTTTTGAGAAAAATAACGATAATTCAATATCAAAATACATACAGATTCAAATAAAAGATAATGGTGTTGGAATATCTCAGGAAAATTTGAAAAAATTATTTCGAATAGATGAAAAAATCAACTCTAAAGGAACAATAGGTGAAACCGGAACAGGATTGGGATTAATACTTTGCAAAGAGTTTATTATTAAAAACAATGGAAAAATATGGGTTGAAAGCGAAATAGGTGTTGGAAGCAGTTTTATTTTTTCAATACCAATTCAATAAATAAAAAAATTAAAATACATTCTTTTAAAAAAGCTTATTAATTTTGCATTAATTAATCATATAAATTTTACGAAAAATATGAAAAAAATATCATTTTTTCTTTTAGTTACAATGTTGTATTCAAACACATTAACTTTAAAAGCTCAAAACATGAGTTCAATAAACAAAACGACCATTACCAGCACTATTAATTCAATTACAGCTAAATATGGTATCAATAATCAGCAACGAATAACAAAAGGAGTTCAACAAACAGCTGCATTCTGGACAAAAAGCGATGGAAGCGATAAGGAATTTCAATTATTCTGCGAAAATAATTTCATAAATGATGCCATTGAATTGGAAATGGTTTTTCAAAAAATTTCAACAAATCTAGAAATTTTAATGGGTAATTATAACAAAATCAGTGTGGATTTAAAACTTCCATTACATTTAGATTTAGGTAAATTATTGCCAGTTGATGAAATTTTTGTAAGTTATGATGTTTCAGCACATTTTAACGATGATATGTTTAATAACAAATTGGCTTTCATTACATTATTAAATTTTCCATTTTATACATTAAAAGAAAAAACTGAGTTTGGAAAAAACTGGAATCGTCAGCAGTGGGCTTATGCTCGTATGGGAGATTTATTTACATCCCGAATTCCTGCTGAGTTTTTATTAAAAGTATCGGAAGCTCAAACTGCTTCCGACACTTATATTTCTGATTATAATATTATAATGGGAAAACTTTTGGATAATAAAGGAAAAACCCTGTTTCCCAAAGAAATGAAACTCATAACACATTGGGGATTGCGTGATGAACTGAAATCAAACTATTCAAAAACAGGGCTGGAAAAACAGCTTATGATTTATGAAGTGATGAAACATATTATATATCAGGATATTCCTGCCGAAATAATTAATAATGATAAATATCAATGGAATCCATACACAAACAAAGCTTTTGAAAATGGAAAAGAAATCGCTTTAAAACCGGAACCAGATACACGTTATATGTTTCTATTAAACAACTTTAAAGCATTAAAAGTTATGGATGCTTACTGCCCTGCATATCCTACATATATCCAACGTGCTTTTGATCAGGGAATGGAAATTCCACAGGAAGATGTTGAAAAACTTTTTATTGAATTCATTTCATCTGCTCAGGTTAAGCAAGTTGCAAATTTAATTAATAAACGATTGGGACGAAAATTACAACCATTTGATATTTGGTATGATGGATTTAAAGCTAGAAGTACAATTAATGAAGATGAATTAACATCCAAAACAAAAGCAAAATATCCTACAAAAGAAGCTTTTGAAAATGATTTGCCAAATGTATTGCTAAAATTAGGCTTTACCAAGGATAATGCAATGTTTATAACTTCAAAAATAAAAGTTGATGCATCGAGAGGAGCTGGTCATGCCTGGGGTGCAGCTATGAAAACAGACAAAGCACGTTTGCGTACACGAATTGGCTCTGATGGTATGAATTATAAAGGCTATAATATTGCTATCCATGAATTCGGACATAATGTTGAACAAACTATTTCATTACATAATGTTGATAATTATATTATGAACGGAGTACCTAATACTGCTTTTACGGAAGCTTTGGCATTTATTTTCCAAAAACGTGACCTGGAATTATTAGGAATCAAAAACGATGATAAATTAAAGGATAATCTAGCTGCATTGGATAATTTCTGGGCATGTTATGAAATAATGGGAGTTTCATTAGTTGATATGAATGTATGGAAATGGCTATATGAACATTCTGACGCAACACCTGCACAGTTAAAAGAAACAGTTATAAGAATATCAAAAGAAGTATGGAATAAATATTATGCACCTGTTTTTGGACAGAAAGATCAGCCAATTTTGGCGATTTATTCGCACATGATAGACGCTCCATTATATTTATCAGCCTATCCTGTAGGACATTTAATTGATTTTCAGATAGAAAATCAGATTAAAGGCAAAAATTTTGCTGAGGAAGTTATGAGAATGTATGCTCATGGAAAAGTAATTCCGCAATATTGGATGAAACATGCTGTTGGAAAGGAAATTTCAATACAACCAATGATAGAAGCAACAACTCAGGCATTAAAAGTTGTAAAATAATCATCATTTTATAAATTAAAAAAGTCAGTAAGTTATTAGATTACTATAAAAGGCTAATCTAATAACTTATTTTTATTTTCTAATAATATTACAAATGGAAAAAAAACGATGTAACTGGACTAAAGATGATAAGCTTATGAATGCATATCATGATAATGAATGGGGAATAGCTTTACATGATGACTTAAAGTTATTTGAATACCTGGTTTTAGATACATTTCAGGCTGGATTAAGCTGGAAAACAGTGCTTCATAAACGAGAGAACTTTAGGAAAGCATTTGATAATTTTGATTATAAAAAGATTGCTGTGTACGATGAAGATAAGATAATAAAATTAATTCAGGATGTAGGAATTATCCGTAATAAACTTAAAATAATTTCTACAATTACAAATGCCAGCGCATTTATAAAAGTTCAGGAAGAATATGGAAGTTTTGACAAATATATCTGGCAATTCGTTAACTATAAAACCATAATAAATAAATGGGAAAAACTATCTGATTTGCCTTCAAAAACATCAGAATCAGATGCAATGAGTAAGGATATGACGAAAAGAGGTTTTAAATTTGCCGGAAGTACTATTTGCTATGCATTCATG
>CAZYEM010000119.1:0-12368 GCA_964646395.1 uncultured Bacteroides sp. | reverse complement strand
TATAATTAACTAATGTTTCGCAGTTAAACTAACATGTTGAATAACATGTAATTAGGATAAAAAAAGTAGCATGAAAATTTTGTTAAGACGTTAATATTTAGCATATTAGCGTTGAAACCAAAACAAAAAAACATGCTACACTGTAAAGATATAAATAAGATTTCAGAATTAAAAAACGGTTTTACCCCCATGTGGTTGGAACCCGATTTTATTTCAAGTTCATTGAAATGTTTTTCATTTTCGAAACTATGCCATGTTGTCTCTGAGGTCAAAGTAAAGGGATACAGTTTTGATTGGATTATGACCATTCTGCTCTCTATGCCCGCTATTGGAACCCAGACAATAAATTCAATGCTGAACAGTTGTGTCAAACATCACATTGAAGCTGGCAAAGACACATTCTACCGGCTGAAGAACAATCAGTCGATCTCTTGGCGGATTTTATTGTGGTTGTTTGCCGCAAAGTTTAAAGCTTTAACTCAAAATAGACACATTAGCGATTGTAGCCCCAAATGTCTAATTGTTGACGATACTCTCCTTGAGAAAACAGGAAAAGGAATTGAAAAGGTTTCCCGGGTGTGGGATCATGTCACACAAAAATATATACTTGGCTTTAAGCTACTTTTAATGGGTTACTGGGATGGGGCATCATTTATACCACTTGATTTTTCGCTACACAGAGAACTGGGTAATAACAAAGAAAAACCTTTTGGACTGAAAAAGAAGGAGTTTAAGAAGCAGTACAAAACAAAGCGACTTAAAGGCACATGTGCCAATGAAAGAGCAGAAGAAGCCGACATGTCGAAAATAGATTGTGCCATTAAAATGTTTAGACGCGTGATAGCGCGGGGATTTTTAGTCGACTACGTCTTGATGGACAGCTGGTTTACCTGTGAAGCGTTCATTAATATTGTGCTTTCCGTGAAAAATCAGACAATCCATTTGATTGGGATGTATAAGATTGTAAAGACAAAGTTCCTTTATCAAGGGGAACTGTATACTCACAAACAGATACAAAACCTTGCCGGTAAAGTAAAACGTTGTCGCAAACTGGGATTCTATTATAAAGAAGCGCAGGTGGAGTTCAAAGAAAAGTCAATCAAGCTTTTTTTTAGCAAACAAGGGAAAAATGGTAAATGGAAAGTATTTCTGTGTACCAACACAAAACTATCTTTTATTAATATGATTGAGGTATACCAAACCAGATGGACCATTGAGGTTTTCAATAAGGAATCGAAGCAATTGCTTGGATTGGGGAAGTGCCAGTCCAATGGCTTTGATGCACAAATTGGAGATACGACAATTACAATGATCCTGCATATCTTATTGACATTGAAATATCGGATTGAAAATTATGAATCCATGACCGGACTGTTCTCCGAAATAAAAGAAGCGGCAATACAGCAACGGCTAAATCAAAGATTATGGGGGTTGTTTATCGAACTCGTGCAAATCATCACCATTGTATTTAATGATATAGACGAGCAGGAGCTTCTTGAAAGAATCTTCAGCAACGATGAAGTGAGTGACAAGGTGGCAAGATTGCTAAGAAATGCCGGATAAACCGACAAAGCGGTAAAATCGAAAATGGAGAACACAAAATACTGAATATCAACAAACAAACAAATGTCCTAAGTTATTAACTGACTGACATTAAAAACAATAAATTCAAGTGCGAAACATTAGTAATTAACAATATCATAAGGTATTGTGCCTTTATAAAAGTCTGTCGCTAATACGTCAACCACGTCCAGTCCGGGGAAATATTGGTAATAATCGCCTATTTTAGGATTAACCAAAGCATTGGCGTTCCAAACCCAGATCAGATTATTCAACTTATGATGCTTTACAAAATAAAAATACATATTGCGCCATAAAGCCTGATAGCCATCCTTTCCTTTTTTATCGCCCCACCAGAACCATTGCCCGTTCATCTCATGATATGGACGCCATAATACAGGTATTTTTTTATCCCGCAGAATTTTTAAATATCCAGCTACCACATCTAACTGAGACAGCCAGCGCTTATTAAGTGCAGTACCGGTAGTAACGAGTTATTTCCATTGTTCATCAGTGAGTTCATTTTGCACACTCTCCTTCCAGCCATTGGGTTCGTCATCTATGGGGCGAACAGCATGCCACATCAAAGTAATGATATGCCCCTGATGGTACCGTGAGATGGCTTCCTTGATAACCGAATCACGGTGTATAATTCCATCCTTACCATCTGCTGTAAATCCAAAATCCTGACCCCAAATAACCGGATACTTCGCAGTAATCCCGAATGCTTCCTCGGTATAAGCAGAGATAGTTCCCGGATAATTATGCTGCCCCGAAAGTGTCTGTTTCCCTTTTAGTTGATAAAGGTATTCGAGCAGCTGTTTAGCTTCCTTCGAAGCCCTGGAATTAGTTGGCTTTTGTGCATTGCTTAATGTCGTAAGACAAAAAAAAGTGATGAATGTTAGAATACTTGTTTTCATTTTGTTTGTGACCTAATTGTCTTTGAAAGTTAATTGCATCTTTGTTTGATTTTATCCCACGCCTTGCTCCGGGTCTCCGCTTCGACTTTTGTCATTTGCCTTACATGGCAATTTCATACCAAATTGTTTTTGTTTCTGCTCCATTGAGGCGAAAGGTATTGTTTTCAACCTTAACGGTTTTATTGGTCAGTAATCCGTCATGACCGAGGACATTAACAGAAAATTTAGCTGAAGTGTGAAAACGGATGGTAGCCTTCACCGGCTCTACCAACAATGGAGGTACTCCTTTTTCAATTAATTCGCCCTCTTTACCTTTCACAGTTAGCTTCATTCCGGAATTTCGGGCACGGGCAACGGTTGTAACCAGAATAGAACGGCTGTTTTTTAGCGTCTTTCCCTTTTCTGTGGCGGTAATAAAAATCATCGCATAAGGCGATTCGGTCTGAATTTCGAAGCTGCCCAATTTAAATGGTTTATTGTTGGTGAACCCGCAAACGGCTACTGTACCTTTTGTATTTACTGTGAAGCAACCATCGCCTTCGCGGAACCATTCGAGTTCGCCGGTATTCGATACAATTGACTTTTCCCTGAGAATTTTTTGGTATCCTTCCAAAGCACTTTTTTCAAAGTCATCTGTAAATTCAAGCTGAAGTCGTCCTTTAACGAGTGCATCAACCGGAACATCACCACCTAATTCTTTGACATCAGCCTGTTGTTTGATGGTTTCGCTGAAACCAATTTTCCCATCTGTCAGGGAGGAAATATGAACTTTGCGATTAGGAAGAGGTTTACCCTCGTGCACATCATTTCTGTAAATCATTCTTGCCAGAGCCGGGAACAATCCAATTTGAGTGATGTTGTTGGTATTGTAAACATTGCCATCTTCCATCGCCTTAGAGAAGCCATAAGTCCCTGAAGCAAAATGAAATGAACCATCCCAGTCCTGCAAACCCATGCCATACACACCAATAATGGCTGGTCCGTCGGCAATCCACTCGGTGGGCATTTTCAGTATCCACTCCGAAAGCACAAACGGACGATCTTTAACAGACATCAGTCCACTGCTTATCAGTCCTGATCCTGGATAATTAAACATTGAACCGTTTTGAAAAACTCCTTTCGAGATACTATGTGGTTTTGCCCCGAAATAATTATGCCGGTCAATAATCCCGACATTATAATCGGAATGCAGGTTATAATAGTGGGAAACACCTGAACCTGCCTGCCAGCAGCTCCCTACCAGTGGCCCTTTATAGCCTGTGGCCCTGATAGCTTTTGCGTAACGTGCATAAAAGTCTTCCTGAACTTCGTATAAAAATCCTGCATTATCGAGTAAACGCCGGGGAGCTTTTGAGTTGGCTATCGCATCCTTTCTAAAATTCGGGAAAAAGGCTATGGGGTAAATATTATCTTTATCGAGATGTTCTCCGGTCATGTTTTGCGGGAACAGATCCAAAGCGTTTGAGCCCCAGGCTTTCACCAAATTTTCATGCGAACCATATTTTTTCCTGAGCCAAACGGAGTATTGTTTGCAAAGCATTTTTTTATACGTTGGGCATGCATCGAGCTTGCCGATAGAAAGCCAGAAAATATTGTCCTCATTTTGCATTTCTACCGATACCAGAGCAGGATCATCTGCATACCGCAGACCGGTGTATGGATTCCGGTGTTCCAGGAGATTAACCATTAGTCCGATCATCACATCCTGAAGATCCGGAGCGAAATTCACTAAACCAGAGATTTTTTGTTTGACACCGGTTTTTAATTCAGCATAGGCTAAAACTTTCGAACTGTCGCCATCGACAAGTGAGTGACCATAAACAGGAGACCAGGTGTAATAGATTCCCTTTTGACGCAGTTGGAACATATAATAATCCAACCTGTCCCAGCCTTCTGCCGTAAGTTCAGAAGAGTTATCCGAAGCACCAAAACCGCCATTCCCACTATACGTAAATTTGTGCAAACGAACACCATTCATCCCCATTTTGGCGTACCATGCTGCCCGTTTTTCAGCTTCTTCTTTTTCAGGACCACAACCTCTGTTTCCATGATTGGTACCCCAGAATTTAATCTTAGTCCCATCTTCAAAACGAAAATCGTCGCCATCATACCGTAGTATCCCATGTTTACCAGCAGGGGCGTCCAGCCAACCGGCCATGCCAATCACTCCGGCCTCTGCCGTATTAGTTGGCTGATAAGGAAACCAACCTTCAGTATCTTGTGCTAAGGCCGGCTTCAGAAAAAAAACAAAACTCAACAGAATTACAATTACTTTCATTTGATAATAATTTGTTTTTTATTTGCCAAATGGAATAGCCATGAGGTCATTATCATCTCGATTGGTGATTGAAAAATCATGGCGATTTCATGCGTAAACAGATTAAGAAAAATTCATCAAACCTTTCACTATTATCACTTAATGCCGGCGATCCTATTGAATTAAAGGATTAAACTCCTGAAAGCTAATTGCCTTATCTCTGAAGACTAAAGTATCTTTTACAACATGAATGCGGGTTCCTTCGGTGATCCTGTAATCGAGGTAGAGAACATCCCTTTTCTGCCCTCCCCATTCGTCGCCTTTCTTCACAAATTTACCGGTGCCTGTAACCGGAAATCCGGAAGACTGTTTAATTGCACAATTATCATTAACATCGAAACTGAGAACAATGTTAAACTTTCCGGGACTGCCGGTTGTGAGACGAACATTGTTCGAGTAGGCAACCTTCTTCCTACCGATTGTGGTCATACTTACCACGTCATCAGACTCAACAAATGGCCTGTGGTATACAATTTTCTCTATTAGAGCACCACTCGATGAACTCACTTGAGAAGTACCTCTTAGCAAGTATTTGCCATGAAATTCGTTAACATACTTTATGCCGAATAAAGTAAAGTCTTTGGGGACCAAATTCCAATCTCCCGCAATTCTTGGGTCAGCATTTAATCTGGAAGTCTGTCCACGCAGGACAGAATCGGTTGTAGCCGAAACAATTCGCAGAGGTAACACATATTTAACAAGCGTGCTCAATGAATCCTGAAAAAAAGCGTCAGTCAGCTGCACTGTAATACCACCATAAAACGAACCTTTGGGGATTATGATTCTACTGTTATCGCTCAATGAGTAGTACTGTTTTGGCAATGGAACAAGTTTCTCAGTAAGTGAATAAAGTTTGTTGGTAAGTGTTTCGTCAATTACAAAGTTTACCTCACGGTCAACTAAATTTGAATATACCCCTCCCATGGCAGCGTTGACAATAAACCTATGGTTATTATCGTTGGAGTTGTCAAAAACATAATCACCAAGAATCAAAGTCCTTACGGGATATTGATTAGCAAAATAGGACGTGGTATAATTAAAATCGTCAAATTCCCATTTTTGGTTTTTACATGCAATTGCAGCAGCAAATATTATGAATAGAAAAACTATTTTTTTCATCGTTGTAACTTTTTTCAGTTTGTTTATACTTACCAACCTTCATTTTGCGACAAATCCGGAACTTTCAGAATTTCGTTCGGCGGAATAGGTCCGAATTTCATATAAGGTTCATATAGCCTGTTTTCCACATCAATGTAGCTGTAAACATTATTTACGATAGATACGCCCTTTGCAATAATATCCATAGGTAATCCCCACCGGCGGATATCCCAGAAGCGAAATCCTTCAAAACAGAGTTCAATCCGACGTTCATCGCGGATCAGACCACGCATCTTTACCTTATCACCAGTGGCAATTGATGCAAGGTAAGTATCGGCAGCATCGATACCTGCCCTCTTGCGTATTTCTGCCATTGCAGCGCGGGCAGTTAGTCCATAACCTTTAGGATCGCCATCAGGACCCCAGGCTTCGTTGGCCGCTTCGGCATAAATCAGGTACAACTCGGTAAACCGGATATGCGGCTTAAAGTGACGTCTGGCAGTAGTGGCCCCAGTTGTAAGGACAACATCAGGGCGTAAAAGCTTTTTCAGGTAATAACCAGTACGTGTCGAAGCGGTTGTATTGTTCAAACCATCGAAAACGCTTTCCTTGTTTGTATTCACCACTCGGGTTAAAAATCTGTTACCGTTGTACATTATATATTGCGCAAGGCGCGGATCGCGGTTGAGATAAGGATTCTGAGGATTATACGTACTAACCGTTGCAGGGAAAATAGGTATTCCGCTTTTCATCGGAAATACATCCACAAGGTTCTGCGTCGGATTGACTTCACCTCTACCATATAACGATGGTGGGTATTGCCCAGATTCCCATGTTGTAATGCTCGAGAAATCGTTCCGCCAGATGATTTCCGCATTGGTAATGTCATCATCAGCATCGAAAAACAACAATCCAGCAGCAGGCAGTTTTGTTGCACCGATTACATCCTCAGCACTTTTGGCGGCCTGTTCGCAAAGTGCAACATTATAGTTCCCTTTATTGAAAGAAGGACTCGCAACATGCAGAGCGATCCGTGCTTTCAGTGCCTGCACAATTTTACCGCTTATCCTGCCCTTTTCGCTTGCACCATTCACCCTGTTGTAATCACCATCGGTTCCTTTATCGACATAATCATAGGGCAGCAGTTGAAACGCGTCATCCAGATCTTTCATTATTGCCGCTACTGTTTCCTGATAAGTAGCACGTTTCAATTTCCAGGCTGAAGAAGTCTCTAAAACTTCTTTGATAACAGGAACTCCCATCAGAACACCTGAAGCATCAATGCCTCCATGGTTCACTAACAAAATAAAATGATAATAACCCCTGAAAGCCAATGCTTCACCTTTAAAACGACTGCGAAAAAGGCTGTCGCGTTTTGTGCTCTGCCAGCTCCACTGCTCTTTATCTACGATTGAGGCCAGGAACTTGTTCATATAGGATATTACACTGTAGCTTTCCGACCATACATTCATCGGATTGTAGAGTGCAGACCATCCTCCAGTGGCCATTCTATTATAAGAAGAATTCAGATTATTGGTAACCGCATCGTCGGTTGATGTTTCATCAAAATTATAAACAGCGGGGATCGCCCGGTAGCCGTGCATGAGAATTCCTTCAGCAAAAGCCGGATCCCTGGCTATGCGTTCCTCAGTATAGATATTGTCTTTTACCGGTTCAAAAAGATCACAGGAAGTTACCCATATCCCGGCACACAGAATGATCAATAATATTATTAACTTATTCATATACTGCAAATTTTAGAAATTAAAACAACAATTTTACACCCAAAGAAAAGCTTCGATATTGCGGTTCGGATGCAATATTCAACTGTCTTTTACGAACTTCGGAAGTTGCCATAAACAGATTGGATCCACGAATATATAAACTGATATCTTTAATATCATTCCATCCGAGTTTAAGAGTAGGTATATTGTAGGTTAGCTGGGCTCGCGACAGCGAAAAATAGTCACCGTTGGTCAGCCAAAATGTGGAATTGCGGAAGTTATTAGTACCGGTTTTAGAGGTCAGTCGGGGATATGCAGCATCGGTCTTTCCTGGTACCCAGCGGTCCCATACGACTTCGCTGTATTTATCATTTCCATCAACCCAATAATAGTCGTTGTTGAAGAACATTTCATATCCTGACCTTCCATTGCCGATTGCAAAGAGAGTGAAGTTTTTATACGAAAGTTTTAAAGTAACTCCATATGAAAAGGGAGCCTGGCTATTGCCAATCTTTACCTGATCGTTGTCGTCAATAACGCCATCGTTGTTCTGGTCTTTGTATTTGATGTCGCCCGGAGCGACTTCACTGTAACGTTGTAACGGACTGCCTGTAACGTCATTAGCATCTCGGAACAAACCCAGCGATTCGAGTGCAAAGATAGACGTTACTGAGTTACCCTTACGGTATTGGTAATCGTTTTCCCAAAGTTCATTGGATTTGATTACTTTAGATACTGAATAGAGAAGATTTGCTCCGATTTCCAATGACACTTCACCCATCCCTTTTGACCATTGTAAACCTAATTCCGCTCCGGTATAACTGTTCATACCGAAGTTTTCGTATGGGTAATTTGATCCCATATATTCGGGGTAGTAATTGGTGCGACGAACCACTTTATCCATATCGCGGGTGTGGAAAAGATTCATATCGGCATACAAGGTTCTTTCGAACAGGTAACTTTCCACGCCAAAGTTGATAGTTTTCATTCTTTCATATCCCAGTTCCGGATTCGCCGACCTGTCAATATAAACGTAACTGGTTGAATATTTTCCGTCATTCCAGGTTTTGGAGCCACTACTGCGATAAGTTGAGTTATAATAAAAATAGCCCAGATTTAAATCATTCATAATCATTCCGGCTGAAGCGCGCAGTTTGAGATAGTCAACTACGTTCCCCTCAGAAGAATTACCATCAGCAACTACCCAGCCAAGCCCAAGAGAAGGAGAAAATCCTATACGACTACCTTTTTCAAGCTTAACTGAATAGGGCAAAACTGAGTTGAATTCAACAAAGTACTTTTTATCAAAATCATAAGCCAGGCGCAAACCAAGGTGTGATTGCCTTTCGTTCTGAACAACGTCATTAACGTAAGTCAAACCAGTATATCCCAACAAAATCCCCGAAATGTTGTGAACATCCTTGAACGTACGCTTATAATCAAACATGCCATAAAATCCGAATGTTCTTTCCATTGAGGAGTTGGTGAGGTTTTGCACGCCACTTGACTGATCCAAGCCGACTTTTACCAGGCTGGTGAGCGTATTGGCATTTGCATCCCAGGTAGGCTGATAAACTGCATAAGTGTTAGTAACGTTTTGTTCGAATTTGTTGAAAATATCAAAACTCAGGTAGGTTTTAAACTTCAGCCCTTTAGTAATTTTTTTAAGATCAAAATCAATTCCGTTGCTAAATTGTACTGTTCGGCGGATTTCCTGTTTCTGCCCTGACATAAACATATTACCGTAAACATTGTTCTGATATTGCGTTGTTCCCCCAAGAATATAATCATCTTTTACAAGTTTTGCCGTTTCAAGGATTGACGAATTGGTGACCAGCTCAATGGGAAGCAAAGGCGAGTATAAATTGGGACGCAAAGTTCCGGCATCGTTCCAAAAGTTACCATTGGGGCTCTTCCCGACTTCAAAAATAGCTACAATATCCAAATGACTCGATATAAAATTGTTCACCTTGAAATTTACATTTCCGCGAACATTAAACCTGTTATTTGCAGCATCTGCTCCTTTACCCATTGCCAGCAAACTTCCGCCACGTATCCATCCTATGTTGGCATAATACTGCGTTGAGCTATTCCCTCCTGAAAACTCACCCAGAAATTTTGAAAAATTCAGGTTCTTCTTCAGAAATTCATTTGAGTAATAATCTACATTAGGATACCGGTATGGGTTGGTTCCGCTAAGGTTATTACTGATATCGCCCTGAGAATACAAGGGCGGAAGACCATCGTTAGCCAGTGCTTCGTTGTATAGTCCCATGTAATCGGCCGAATTAAGGTAACTCGGAATAGCAAGTGGCGTAGATATACCTTGTTCAGCAGAGAAATTTAATTTTCGCTTAAAAGCCTCGCCTCGTTTGGTGGTAATCAGGACAACTCCGTTTCGTGCATAAGTGCCATACAGCATGGCAGCACCTGCATCCTTCAGCACAGTAACCTGCTCTACCTCTTCAAGGTTGATATCCGACGGATCGCGACGTACGCCGTCAACCACAATAAGTGCATTGCCAATTCCGCGAATGTTTGAATTTCCCATGACACCGGGAACCCGGCCCTGTATCGCATCATAAACATATTGGGTATTATCGTACTTCACATAATTCCGTGGATTGATAGTGCTTACCGCGCCGGAAACTTCCCTGCGGGTGGTCTTCCCAAAAGGAATAAAAACTTCTTCCTTTTCGCCCATTAAAAATGGTGCCTTTTCGAGAACTACCGATAAGCCTGGTTCGGCAGTTTCGATAATTTTTGTATAGTAGCCATCTGCTTCGATCCTTAATTCGGATGAAACCGGTATCTGAATGGCAAATTGTCCGCTTTCCTTAGTCTGTACTCTTACAACCCCTTCGCTGCCATATACCCATGCACCGGCAATGGAATTGCCTTCAGAGTCCCTTACTGTGGATTCAATAGAAACCATTACCTTCTTCCCTTTTGGTTGAGACAAGGTGTGTGAAAATGGAGCAATACTAATTAAAGTAATTGCAAGTAGAATATATAGATTTTTTTTCATCATCATAAGATCAATTAAATATTTTAATTAATAACCATTACCAACCCGGATTCTGTTGAAATGAGGGATAAAGCGCAGCCCATTCGGGCTTGAAAGGCAACCAGTAATGCTTCATATCAAATACTTTTACTACGATGGGAACTTTGGTAAAATAGGTAAGGTTTGCATCGAAATTCATACCAAATTTTTCGCGGTATTTTATCTCGTGCGCTACATACCAGCGACGAAGATCGTACCAGCGATGGTTCTCAAATGCCAATTCCACTGCCCTTTCGCGCCAAATGATGTCGCGGAATTTATCTTTACCGGTCAGAAAACGATTGTCAACATTTGGAACATTAGCCCGGGTTCTGACAATATTTACCGCAGTGACCGAAGACAACCCACCTGAAATATTTGAAGGCACGGCAGTCGGGCCAAAAGCTTCATTAACAGCTTCGGCATACATCAGGTAAACATCGGCCAGTCGTAATTTCGGGCATTGTAACTGTGGATCCTGGTTTGTCTGCGCCTTGTCATACTTGTTCCAGCCAATAGGATGGAATTTTTTATACCCGTAACCGGTAACGCTGTTCCCTGCCGATCGGTGTCTTCCTCCGACTTCCAGTGAAGCATAACGGTCAGCGACCGGAACACTGCCTGTAAAGTTGATGACCAACTGATCCTTATGTTTCAGGATATTGTAGTAAAACCTGGGATCGCGCTTATCCCATGGTTTGCTGGGATTATAGCCTGAGCCTGATTCAAAAATAGGCAAGCCGTTCTCCATCCCAAAAAATTCTATGTAATTTTCGCAGACGGATGAGTAAGTTCCCCATCCACCATGGGTATTCAGCATTTCTGATCCCCATTCATTCGTACAATCACCACTTTTTGGATTGGTGAAAATGATTTCCTTGCCATGCGGCATGGTTTTGTCAATTTTATAAAAATTATCACCATATTTACTCCACGGCTCCAGAATGTAAACTCCTGAATTGGCAAGTTTTATCACTTCCCAGAAAGCGGCAGCCGCTTCTTTGGCCTGCTTTTCATCAAAAGAATAGTTTCCGGTTGAAACTCCATTCATCAGGGGGCTTGCTGCATAGAGCAGGTTTTTGCCAAGATAAGCGTAAGCGGCGCCCTTGGTAAGCCTCATGGTATTCTGTCCGGTATAAGGTTGACCGGTCACCGTTAAGTCCCAATCAACCGGCAACAGTCCGGCGGCCTTTTTTAAGTCATCAGAAATCCTTTCGGCGGTTTTCTGATAGGATAGCCTCGGAAGTTTTAACTCATCGTCAGGAGCAAATATTTTATCAACATAAGGAATTCCGCCCCAGGCGCGTAATATCTCGAAATGGAAATAAGCCCTGAAAAAGTAAGCCTGACCTAAAAGCAGGTTTTTCTGCTCCTCTGTACAATCAGCACAATTGTCTATGTTCTGTATAACCATATTGGCTTTGCGGATGCCATACCAGCCATTGTCCCAGTAACCTTTACGTTGCCGGGTACCGTTTTTAGTACTCATTGGGGTACCAGGTGCAGAAGCACTCCCGTAAAATGGGCTTGTGGTGGAATATACCTTTCCCATATAGTCCCCACTATTAGTAAAGGTACCATCCATCCTGTAGGAATCGCCAATTACCTCATCTCCCCAGTTCCAGGCCGACAATCCTGACCCATCGCGTGTGGCTACATCAATAATACATTGGTAACAATCTTCCATAAAACCCTGGAGTGGT
>CAZYEM010000118.1:0-12507 GCA_964646395.1 uncultured Bacteroides sp. | reverse complement strand
GAGCAGCCCTTAACAACCGGTATATTTGGTCTTTCAACCCATAAGGTTTACCCTCTCAAACTGTTACCAATTTGCGACGTGAGCTCTTACCTCACATTTTCACCCTTACCCCAACGAATCGGGGCGGTTATTTTCTGTGGCACTTGCTGTTGACAAACCGAAATCTGCCACCTTCCCGTTAGGAAGTATGGTGCTCTGTGTTGCCCGGACTTTCCTCTCTTTCACCTAAGCGAAACAGCGATAGAACGAACTGTTGTTTCGGTTGCAAAGTTAAGTAAATTATGATAAATACCTGTTTATTGATTGCTCTATTGGTACTTTACAGTTAATGTGCAAAAAAAAGCTAGCAACAAAGCTAGCCTTTTCAATCACAATAAACCAAATAATCAAGTCTATTAATTAATAATCAACTTTTTAATTAATATATTTTTGTTACATCTGAAATTTAAAAAATAGATATTTTTTTCAAATACTGAAGTATTTATATCAAGATGATATTTGCCATTTTTTTGTTTGCCTTTGCTAATTCTTAAAATTTCTTTTCCATTTATATCCGTCAGGCTGATACTGATTTGTGAAGTTTGCTTTAGTTCATAGGAAATTATCAGTTTATCCGATGCCGGATTTGGTGAAAGTGTCAGGTTATATTCGTTTGATTCAGAACTAATAATATTGCTACTGATATAATCAATGATATTTGAAGGAATGCTCCAGCAACCATTTTGAAATATTTTTAAATAATAAGCACCAGTATTGTAAGGAATAAAACTTTGATTTACAGCTCCTGTTAAAATACCTGAGTTTGTACTGAACCATTGGTTGCCATAGGTATTATTAGAATACAAAGTATCGGCAAGCTGAGAAATTACAGCTGGCTGTGGACTTTGACTTACATTTAATGTATTTGAGAAAATAAGAGAAGAACTTCCACATTCGTTTTCGGCAAAAACAGTAAAGTAACCGGATGTTATATTATTTCCAAAATCAACATAAACAGTATTGTTATTGCCGTTAATAGTTGCACCGCTTCCACTATAGTACCAGTTATAAATTGATGCGTTTTGCAGTGGTGTAACAGAAACTTCAACATTTTGAGAGCCTTTGCAAGCAAATTGTGGAGTTGTAATAATTCCGTTAGTAGAAGGACTTTTTTTTACTATTACATAAATTGAATCTATACCATGTATTGGATTGCTGGAGCAATTGTCGTATACATCAATATAATACCAACCGCTGTTTGCTGGTGAAACAGCATTCTGATGATTGTTTATACCGTTCGACCAATTGTACTTAACATCGTTATAGCTGCAATCTATTAATACATTATCTATACCCCATGCATCATAACCCGTTAAAGAACTAGAAAGCTGAGCCCATCTGAAACTTGTAGCAGAAGTTTTTGCATATTGTGGCATAGTTACACTATACATATTCCAGAAATAAACCGTGTTTTGTAATTGAGCTGTGGGTGAAGAAGAAGGTAGCCAATAACCTCCGCTGCCGGGAATTATGGTAATAAATGGAGGTGTAGGCGAAACATTGCCTACAGGATTTTGGTTGGGCTGAGGAAAATCAGTCCATGATGTTCCGTTATTGATTGAATATTGCAAATGAACACCTTCTGAAGCTGCATCAGGATCTTCACATTTGCCGTTATTTGCCGTTATACCATACATCATCCAGAAGTTAATTTTACAACCTTGAATTTGAGATGAAGTAAAATCGAAAGATTGAGTTACAAGCGTCCTTTCATTTGAATTGGTTGTACCTACCCAGGCAAATGCACTATCAGGACCTTGCATACCAGAAACATTGGTATCACAACTTACTGAAGGGAGTCCTCCAACAAAAGGGCATTGACAGGGATTGTCAAATACAGGATTTGCCTGAGTTGAAGTCCATCCGTTTCCCAACGTATGATTATTAAAATTGCTTTTCATCAAAATAGCACCGCAATTGGTGTCCAAACAATTGGCATCAGCGTAAAGAAGCACAATGCTTCCTGAACAAATTTCAACAGTATCGATAAATTCATTTCCCTGATATAAAGCTTTTGCAGTAACATTACATTGCGAATATCCTGAATGATTCAGAAATAAGTAAATGCATAAAAAAAGCAAGTATTGTGATGTATTTCTCATATTAAATTGTTTTATTTTATGTGTTTGCAAATCAGTTATATTTAAGATGCGAATTTAATAAAAAGGTTGTAAATGAATTGAATAATTTCTCATTTTATTTTCTCAGCTATTATCAGTAATTTTGGCAAATAAATATACATTATGCAAATCAAAGAGAATTTTTCGTTAAAATCATTGAATACATTTGGTATTGAAGCAAAAGCTAAATATTTTGTACAGGCTAATTCAATTGAAGAAATCAAAGAAGTTATTAAAAATCCCATTTTCAAAGGAAGTAATTTCCTCTTATTGGGTGGTGGCAGTAATATTCTTTTTGCAAATGATTTTGATGGCATTGTTCTTAAAATAAACAATAAAGGAATTGAAATTGTAGATGTTAACAATGATTTTGTCTTCCTTAGAGCTGAAGCTGGTGAAGTGTGGGACGAATTTGTTAATCATTGTGTAGTAAATAAATGGGGTGGAATTGAAAATCTTGCATTAATACCTGGAAATGTTGGCACTTCACCAGTTCAGAACATTGGTGCTTATGGTGTTGAAGTAAAAGACAGTATTCATAATGTTGAAGCGATTTCTATTGAAACCGGTGAATCAATTGTGTTTAGCAATGAGGCATGCAAATTTGAATATCGTAATAGTATTTTCAAGCAAGAAGCTAAAAACAAATACATTATCACAGCAGTAACTTTTCGTTTATCAAAAAAACCAACATTGGTTACTCATTATGGTGATGTTAATAAAGAATTAGAAAACATGAGGGTTGTGCCCAGTGTGTATAATATCTGTAAAGCTATAGAAAATATTCGCAGGAATAAATTACCTGATCCAAAAATATTGGGAAATGCAGGAAGTTTTTTTAAAAACCCTGTTATTACTAAAGCTAAATATGAAGAGTTGGCAAAAGAGTTTCCACGTATCAGAGCTTTTCCTTCGGGAGAAGATTATAAACTAGCTGCCGGTTGGTTAATAGAAAAAAGCGGATGGAAAGGCAAAAGTTTAGGAAATGCAGCAGTTCATCACAAACAAGGTCTAGTCATTGTTAATAAAGGAAATGCAACTGGTAAAGAAGTATTGGCATTAGCTAAAGCAGTTCAACTGGAAGTATTTAATATTTTTGGTGTTGAGCTGGAAATGGAAGTAAATTTAATTTAAAATAATTTTCACTGTTAAATTTCCAAATTGAAATGCAATTTGGAAATTTAACCTATTGTTTTCTTAATGTTGCCATTGCAAAGCGAATGTCGCTATAAGTATATTCATCACCCAAAGCACCTTTTATTGGGCCAAGGTTTTCACTTTCCAGTCTTTTGATGACTTCTTTTATATTATTCAGTTTCTCTTCGGAAATAAATTTTAAAACATCTATTTCTCCATTGCTTATAAAATAAGACAAATGCCCTTCAATGGTTCCTGTAGTCATTCCTCTTAATTTTGCAATATCATCAACAGAATATCCATTATTATACATTTCATAGGATTCATCTCTCGATTTTGGCTTGTTTTCCTTTATTTCTTTGCTGGCTTTACTTTCTTTTGATTTATTTGCAGTTTTTTCTTTAGCTGATTTTTTGTTTTTTCCTCCATCATTTTCAACAAAATCAGTAGATTTAACTTTTGTCATCATCAATTCATTAATTTTTTGCAAGCGATTATTATCTTTCGGAATATTGTCAAAATCTTCTTTTTCAATAGTTTTGTTATAAAGTAAAGCATTTGCAAAAACAACAGCCTTGTGTAATTTCAATGTATTATCATAAACCATCATTTCAAAGTCATATAATTCATTAAGATAAGTTTTCACTCTTTTATGTTTGCTTGCAACATTGGAAATATGTTCAAAAATAAATTTTGAAATATCCTTTAATAAAGGCAGAAAGTAATCGCGGGCTGCTTCAACCCTTGCTTTTGCAATCTGATATTTATCAGTAGTTTCATTAAGATAAATATTAGAAAGTTGCCGTCTGAATTTATCTGAAACCGGCTGAAAATCCATTATTTTTTCGTGCAATTCCGTTGCCCATTTTTTGTATTTTAACTTAACTGATTTTGCATCATCCTCTTTCTGATATGATTCAGCATGATATTTAGCAGATTTCTGCATAAAATCAAAATCAAAACATTCTGAAACATATTTTTTCGAATAATTCAAAATTTCCTGATTTGCAATTTGATTGAGATCTCCCTGTTTGTTTTTAATTAGAGCATAATCAGTAATGGTTTGGTCAACATGCAAGTTGCTGAAGTTTAATCTCGAGGTCAATACCAAACCATCAAGAGAGCGAAGTCTTGACAATGCAACATAAACCTGCCCTGGTGCAAAAGCCTCGCGAACATCAATAATTGCTTTATCGAAAGTAAGTCCTTGACTTTTATGAACAGTAATTGCCCATGCAAGCTTTATTGGATATTGTGTAAAAGTTCCTATGGTTTCTTCTTCTATCTCTGTTGTAATTTCGTTTAAAATATAACGATTGTTCTGCCATTCATATTTTTCAACCTTAATAATTGAAGAAGAATCATCAACTTTGACCATAATTTCTTCATTTGAGATTTCATGAATAACACCTAGTTTTCCATTAAAAAATTTATGTTCGCCCGTTGGATCATTTTTTATAAACATAATCTGAGCATCTTTTTTAAGAATTAAATCTTTATCTATTGGGTATAAATACTCACTGAAATCATTCTTTATTTCGGCTTCGAAAGTGTATGTTTTACCTTTTAATTTTTCAAGCATATTATTATTCATCAGACTTGCCTTATAGTTATGAGTGGTTAGTGTGATGTATTTTTCTTCATTTTTGGGCCTGAAATCAGGATTATAATAATTATTTAATAACATTTCATTTTCAGCTGTTATCATGTTATTTCTTAAATTATTAAGTAAATTTATAAAAACCTTATCATCCTGACGATAAATCTTATCAAGTTCAATATACAATGGAATATGCTGACGTAATACCTGAGCATCAAAAAAATACATGCTTGGATAATAATTTTTAAGCAACTTCCATTCATCATCTTTAACTACAGGAGGCAATTGCAGCAAATCTCCGATAAATAAAACTTGTACTCCCCCAAAAGGTCTGTGGTTTTGTCTGCGGACATATCGCATTACAACATCTATTGCATCAAGCAAATCTGACCGTAGCATACTAACTTCATCAATAATAAGTAATTCCAGTTCTCTTATCAATTTGCGTTTGTTATCACGCATCTGCATATTCTTTATTATTGATTGTGCATCATTTATTTTAAAACTGAATTGAGAATTATAGTTATATGTCTGAGGCACAAAATTTCCAAATGGCAATTGAAAGAAAGAGTGGATGGTAACCCCAGCTGCATTTATTGCTGCAATACCGGTTGGGGCAACAACTATTGCCCTTTTATGGGTTTTCGCAATAATATATTTTAGAAAGGTAGTTTTTCCAGTTCCAGCCTTACCTGTCAGAAATACATGACGATCGGTTTGATTAATAAATTTTGCAGCTAATTCAGCAGCTTGCTGAAGGGTATTTTGTTCCATTATTGTTAATTTTAATCATGATATAATTTCACAAAGATAAAAAAAAGAAATGAGAAATAAGTTTTAAATTATATTTGATATGTTTCTGTTTAGATTATATTGGAATAATCAATATTTTCTGTTCTTCATTAATCTTCAAATTCATAATTCTTATTTTAAAGCATCTTGAAAATAATTTTTTAATTGAGATTATATTCTGCAAATCAAAAATCAGAGGTTCATTATGGATAATTTCAGTATGATTTCATAAATTTATAAATAACCTGCATACATCAAAAAGGATTTTTTAAAACTTTAAAACAGCTAAGTTTTGTGTCAAAAAATTTTGTAATATTGCTTTGTAAGAAACAATCAGATGAAGGAATCAAAATTTATTGATCAAAAGATACAACAATGGGCTGACTTTGAAGAAGAAAACCGTAAAAAAGTAAAAAATCCAAAGTTGTTTAGCAAATACTTTATTCAAATTACTGATGATTTATCTTATGCCCGTACTTTTTACCGCAACAGATTAGTGAGGGTTTATCTGAATGGTGCCGCACAATGTCTTTTTTATGGCATATATAAAAACGAAAAAAGTACTTTTACAAAATTCATTCGCTTTTGGAAAGAAGATCTTCCCATTGCTACATATAATGCCAGAAAAGCTTTTCTTATATCCTTTCTAATTTTTTTTCTTGCCTTTATTATTGGAATTTTATCGAGTGCTTATGATGGAGATTTTTCAAAAACAATTTTAGGAGAAGAATATATTAAGCAGACTTTAGTTAACATAGAAAAAGGCGATCCAATGGCGATTTACAAGAAAGAGGCAGCTTTTGACATGTTTTTTTCAATAACTTTTAATAATTTACTGGTAGCTTTCCGTACTTTTATTTTTGGAGTTTTTTTATCATTGGGAAGTGTTATGGCTCTGTTATACAATGGAATAATGGTAGGCGTTTTTCAATATTTCTTTATCGAAAGAGGTTTGTTTTGGGAATCTTTTCTGACAATATGGCAGCATGGTACACTCGAAATATCATCTATAATAATAGCAGGATCAGCTGGTTTGCTAATGGGGAAAGGTTTGGTTTTTCCTCAGACTTTATCCAGATTCGTTTCTTTTAAGTTATCGGCAAAAAAAGGATTAAAAATAATGGCAGGTATAGTTCCTATACTTATTTTTGCTGCATTTATCGAAAGTTTTTTTACAAGATATACCGATGCACCAGATTGGATCAGAATTTTAGTGATTGTTTTTTCTTTAGCTTTCATTTTATTTTATTTTGTTTGGTTTCCCTATAAACAACATAAAAACCCAAAAATAAGTAAATCAGAAGAAGATACCCTTTCTGCTGCTGAATATGAACCTGTTAATAAATATAGCTCTTATTCAAATCAGGAACTTACAAGTAATACCTTTAAATTTATTAAAGAAAATTTTTCTAAAATTATCAAGTTAATATTTTTATTAAGCTTTATTTCGGTTTTCATTTTTTGTTCTTATATTTATTTTGATAAAAATGCTGATTTTGAAATTCAAACAGCATTCTTCAAAGGAGCTATGGATTTCTTTGATTACAAGGAGTTAGTAATATTATTTTTTATTAATATATTTCTTTATACTTTAATTGGATTGTGGAATCTTCAATATATATCAGGTTATTTTCAAACAGATATTAAAAAATCAAAGCTTAGAACTTTAAAATTAGTTACAACTCATTTGCTGGTTGCTGTTTTTATAAATGTAGGATTTTTCATCAATCAAGGGTTGGGATTATTAATTATGATTTCAATAATTCCTATATTAGAATTTGTATTATTCACTTCTTATATTGAAAATATTTCATTTTTCCATAGCATTTCCAGATCATTGAAAATATTAAAACATTCATGGACAAAGCTTTGGTGGCTATATCTAAAATTGCTTTTATTTGGATTTGCATTGCTTTATCTTATTTCTCTTGATCTAATCTGGCAACTTTTTGAACTTATATTGTGGAATATATATTTACGTGAAGATTTCTATTATATATTAAACTTTTTTGTAAGATTATTTATAACACTTTCTTTTATTTTATTCGTTTTTAATATTATAAAAGAAGGTATTTCCTTGTTTTATTTTTCAGCAAAAGAAGCTTCCTCTGCAGATAATCTGAAAGAAAGAATAAATCTTATTGGAAAAAGGAAAAGAATATTTGGATATGAAATTGAGAGTAATCATTTTAAAAAATAATCATTGAGAAAAACAAAGAACACTTTTGTAATTTTTAATTTATACAATCAATTTAATATTAAGCTGTTGATTGTATTTGTCGTTTTTTGTATTTTTATAATTGGCACTTATAAAAATGTAAATGCATCAAAAAATGACTCTTTACAATTAAATGAAACAAAATGGAAGAGAATTTCAGAAGATGTTGATTATTCAGAAAATTACCTGGAATCATCGAAAAAAAGTCAAAAAGCAAATAAAAACTATTCTTTCAATTGGTTGAAAAGCAATCTGATTCAAAATATTTTTACGATTGTTATATTGGGATTATTGGTTTTCCTTTTGTTCAAAATTATAAAACATTCAATTTTTAGCCTAAATAAAAAAATTGGGCAAAACAATACATATCAAGTCCTTAATGAAAATACGGCCATCAATGATTTAGACCTTCAGGAAATTTTAAAGGAGGTATTATCTGAAAATAATTATAAATTAGCAATAAGAATTAGATTTCTAATGATTCTTAAGTTTTTGCTTGAAAAAGAATATATTAAATGGGAAATTGACAAAACGAATATTGATTATTTAAATGAAATGCAAAATAAAAGAGAGTATGCAGATTTTGAATATCTTGTATTAATTTATGAAAGAATTTGGTTTAGTGATGTTGATGTCAACTTAAACGATTTCAATATTTTAAATGTTTATTTTAGTAATTTCATATCTAAACCTATTATTTATGAATAGCAAACGGTTTATTATTTTAGTCATATTGTTGATAATTGGAATCTTTGCTGTTTTCATTTACCGGTATTTTTCCGAAAGATTGCCAAAATATAAATGGGACGAAAGTTACAATTACAAAAGCATCGAACCTTATGGAACACAACTTTTATACAAATTACTAAACGAAGAAAACAATGTTAAGATTATTAAAAAATCATTGGTATTACAACTTCCTTTAAAAGAAACTAATACAAACTATTTTTTTATTGGAAATTATTTTTCAAACGATACTGCTGATATAAACCATTTGCTTACTTTTGTTGAAAAAGGGAATAAAGCTTTTTTATTTACCAAGCATGTTCCTGATTTTCTGTGGGAGAAAATTACACAATTTAAGGTTTCCTATTATGAAAAGGATAGTATTTATGCAACTATAAATTTTCCAAATGATACATTTTCATTCGTTTTCAATTATCGTTTTCTAAAGGAAGATAAAATCTATAGTTGGAATTATATTGATTATAAGTTTTTTACAGATACTTTAACATTGCAGGATTATTTTATGCCTTTAGCTTATATAAATGATGATATTTGCTATTTCTCAGTAAAATATGGAAAAGGAGAATTGTTTTTTCATACAATTCCATTACTTTTTACAAATTATCACTTAATTAAAGAAGATGGTTTCAAAAATGCTCAAAAATGCATAAAATATTTCAATAAAAATATTATTTATCTTGATGAAAAGAATCAATTTTTATCTAATCCTGCTTTTTTTAACACCTCAGAATCAAGTCCATTGAGATATATCCTTTCTCAAAAAAGTTTCAGATGGGCATGGTATATTGGCTTGGCGTTAATTATAATTTATTTATTGTTCCGCTCAAAGCGGGAGCAGAGAATTATACCCATCATTAATAAACCTCAGAACACAACCTTGGAATTTAATAAAGCAATAAGTGCATTATATTATCAATCGAATGATGTCTCGATAATTGCTGAAGAAATGATGAAGATGTTTTTACTTTTCATAAAAAATAAATATGCAATAAATGTTGAGTTAAATAAGTATATCGAATCACTTGAATTAATTTCAAAACGTTCGGATATTAGTAAAGATTCTATTAATGATATATTTACAAATAATATTAAAACATCATACGGCGATAAGAAAATGAAAGAGAATTTAATAAACTTACATAAATCAATTGAATATTTTTATAAAAACTGTAAATAATGACTGAAGATAATAATTTGGGAAACAATATGCAATCTGATGAATTGCTAGAAAAAAACGAATTATCGTTTGAGATACAACCGATTAATTCTGAAACTTTATTTGTAAAAAGCATTACTGATAAAGTAAGGGAGGAAATGCAGAAAGTAATAATTGGGCAAAGTGATTTGATTGAAAACATGATTGTTGGCTTATTTGCTGGCGGTCATATATTACTGGAAGGTGTACCTGGAGTTGCTAAAACATTATTGGTTAAATTAATGGCTAAAACAATTAATGTTGATTTTAAAAGAATACAGTTTACACCAGATTTAATGCCTTCTGATGTTGTTGGAACTACTGTTTTTAATATGAAAACTTCTGATTTTTATTTTCGGCCAGGACCTGTATTTTCAAATTTCATTCTGGTAGATGAAATAAATCGTGCTCCAGCAAAAACACAAGCTGCATTATTTGAAGTAATGGAGGAACATCAGATTACCATTGATGGAGAAACACATCTTTTAGGATTTCCACTATTTATTGTAGCTACACAAAATCCAATTGAACAAGAAGGTACCTATAAATTGCCTGAAGCACAACTTGATAGGTTTATCTTTAAATTAAATGTCAAGTATCCTGAACTCTCTCAGGAATTAAGCATTTTACAAAGATTTAAAGAAGATTTTGACAGCAAAGTTACAGCTGAAGTTAAGCCTGTTTTCAATGTTGAAGATTTGAAAAAGTGTATAGAAATCATTGAAAAGGTACAAATTAAAGATGAGTTACTTGAATATATTGCAAAAATCGTGTGCGAAACACGTAATTCAGGAGATTTGTTTTTAGGTGCATCACCAAGAGCTTCATTAGCAGTTATGAAAGCCTCAAAAGCAAAGGCAGCCATAAAAGGACGTGATTTTGTAACTCCTGATGATATTAAAAGTATACTCTATTCGGTTCTTAATCATCGGATTATTATGAATCCAGAAAAAGAAATAGAAGGTGTTGAAATATCTGATGTTATAAATAATATCATTCATAAAATTGAGGTGCCGAGATGATTCGGATGTTAAAAAATTTAAATTTTACCAATCGGTTCTTTCTGATTTATTCAGGAATTATTTTTGCTTTTGCCATTTCATTTTTTCTTAAATGGGTGTTTCCAATAGCACAAACATTTCTTGTAATTGCTTTATTAATAAGCTTAATGGATATTTTAATCCTATTTTCAAGGAATATAAAGGTTGAGGTTACAAGAAATCATTCAAATATGCTTTCATTAGGTGATAAAAACAAAATAAATATCCAGATTCATAATAAAAGTGATATTAAACTTAGTTTAAAAGTAATTGATGAATTACCTGAACAGTTGCAAATCAGAGATTTTGCAATGTTTATAATTTTACTAAAAGGAGAAATTAAGAAACTTGAATATGATATTTTGCCAACTACCAGAGGGATTTTTCAATTTGGTAATATAAATATTATTGCTCAAACAAGTGGTGGCTTAATTTCACGTAAATTTAGTTTTGATCTTAAATCTGAGGTAGCTGTTTTCCCTTCAATTATTCAAATGAAGAAATATGAATTGAATGCGATTAAATCTTTATCCCATTTTGTAGGAATAAAAAAAATAAGGCAAATAGGACATAGTTATGAATTTGAACAGATTAAAAATTACATTCCAGGTGATGATAATAGAAGTGTAAACTGGAAAGCAAGTGGCAGAAGTGGTGAACTTATGGTTAATCAATATGAACAGCAACGTTTGCAACAAGTTTATTCTATCATTGATAAAAGCCGTTCAATGAAAATGCCTTTCAACGGATTAAGTCTATTGGATTATGCCATAAATACAAGCTTAGTAATTTCAAATATTGCATTACAGAAATATGATAAAGCTGGATTGCTAACTTTTACCGATAAACTAGGAAGTGTTATAAAGGCTGACAATCGAAAAAGACAGCTCACAAATATAATACATGCACTTTATAATGAAAAGGAACATTCTTTAGAAGCAGATTACGAACTATTATATTCAGGAGTTAGAAACCTGATAAAAGGAAGGAGTTTGATTTTTTTATATACAAATTTTGAAAGCACCTATGCATTAGAAAGAGTTCTTCCAATTTTGAGAAAAATCAATAAACTTCATTTATTAGTCGTAATGTTTTTTGAAAATACTGAATTAAAAGAATTTGCAGAAAAAGAGTGTTTTACAACCATGGATATTTATTCACAAACAATTGCTAGAAAACAATTGATGGAAAAAACAGTAATACAGCAGGAATTATTAAAATTCGGCATTCAGGCCATTAAATCAAAACCCGAAGAATTATCAATTAATACCATTAATAAATATTTGGAACTTAAAGCAAGAGGAATGATTTAGGTTTAGGTTTTTTTATATTTTTTAAAGAGAAAAAGTATGGAAATATCATATTATTGAAATTTATTTTTACATTTCACCGGTATATAAATACAAACACTTGAAAGTTAGGATACTTAAAAAACAAAAAAAATAAAATATTTTTTTTGTGATATCAAATGTTTTTGTATCTTTGCAATCCGTTTCACAAGTGAGAAATGAAAGCAGTGAAGGCAAACCTTAAACAGGTTAGTTTTTAAAAAAACAAAGCCCAAGGAGAGATGGGTGAGTGGCTGAAACCAACAGTTTGCTAAACTGTCGTACTGGGTA
>CAZYEM010000117.1:0-12523 GCA_964646395.1 uncultured Bacteroides sp. | reverse complement strand
GAAGAATACAAAAACAGCAACGCTCCTACTATCAATCATTTTTATGAGAAATTATTATTGCTGAAAGACAAAATGAATACTGAAACAGGCAAAAAAATGGCTCAGCATCGGCATGAGTTTATGAAAATATACCTGGATGAATTTTACAAAGAGTGGGAAGGAGAACTGTAAAAGTTTTATCTTGGAAAATATTACTAAAAATAAGTTGTAACTTTGCATAAATTTTGAGAATATGAGCACATTAGAATTAAAGAAAAACCTGATTCAAAGAATTGTAGAAATAGATGATGTAGCCTTTCTGAAAGCAATTAAAAAAATACTAGATAGTAAAACAAGTTCAGAAGTAATTGCATTAACTCCAGAAATTCGTATTGAAATTGAAGCTTCCCAAAAAGAAATAGATAAAGGTTTGTTAATTAGTAACGAAGAACTTGAAAAAGAAATAGAAGAATGGTTGAAAATAAAATAATTTGGTCGCATCATGCTAAAATAAAGTTATTTGAGATTCTTAATTATTTTGCTGAAAGAAATAAAAGTAAATTATATTCAGTAAAACTTTTTAAAAGGTTTACAAACGCATTGGATTTAATTCAAAAACATCCTGAGTTAGGAAAAAAGACAGAGATAGATAGTGTTAGAGGAATTATAGTTGATAATTATATCCTTTTTTATGAAAAAAAGAAAAATAATATTATTGTACTTACCTTGTGGGATTGCAGACAAAACCCTGATAATCTGAAAACAAAATAAAAACAAACTTTGTGAAAAATGGCTCAGCATCGGCATGAGTTTATGAAAATATACCTGGAAGAATTTTACAAAGAGTGGGAAGGAGAACTGTAACTGAATTATTTTCCGGTTCTTTTATACTTACTTAAAAACAAAGATAATACAACCCAGCATCCTTATTTTTTAAGCCTAAAAACGTTGAAAAAAGGATGAAAATTTTGTAACTTTGCAATAAGTTTTTAAGTTTCATTTTAAATATTAAATTCTTATGAAAACACGTCAGTTCGTATTAATTCTATTTTATTTATTTATCAGCCAGGTTCAGGCTCAGTTAGGTACAGTTAATACACTGGGTATATTACCCTTAAACCCGTATCCTTATGATAGTATTAAAGTAGTTTGCAGTTCAACATATTCAAGCGGAGGTTGCAATCTAAATAATTCATCTGTTGCTTTAAGTGAAAACAACATTATAGTTTATGCCCGCCATATCGTTGGTCCATTGGCATATATCTGTCAGACAACCGATACAATTACATTGGGTTTGTTCAATCAGGGGAGTTATAATGTGATTTATTATTTAATAAATGATTACAATCAGGCAATTTTAGATACTGCGTATATTAATTTTACTGTTCAGCAATCAACCGGTATTGTATATAACAGACAAGCAGTTAAAGTAACAGTTTATCCCAATCCGTTTGAAGAAAAAACAACAATGACTATTGATAAGGATATTAATTCGGAGAATTTACAACTGCTAATGTACGATGTAATGCAACGACAAATCAGGTGTTACAATGATTTTAACAACAACGAAATTGAAATCAATAAATCCGATTTATCAAAAGGAGTTTATTTCTATAAACTCTTTGATAAGGATAAAATAATCAATACTGGAAAATTAATTATCCGGTAAAAATAGAGTAACAAGAGTAAAATACAGAATTGCCGGAGTAAAATGGACATTTACCCAAAAGATATAGATGCTTACCCAAGAGAAATGGAGACTTGCCCAAGAGAAATGGATAATTACACAAGAGAGTATAAATAAGTTTGTGTAAACACTATGTTCGAAATACATGGATAATTATTCATGTTGTTAAAGTTAAGTTAATTAGCTTATTGCATGTTTTCAAAATGAAATTATTAACTACTTTTAAAAAAAAATTAACTTTACTACTATGAGAATTAAATTACTGATTACTAATATTTTATTTTTCGCATTTTTGCATTTTTCACTTACTGCACAGCAAATATTAACTGGCAATGATGCTCAAAGAATAATTAATGGAGCTGATATGCTAAAAATTGACGAAGGAAAATCCGTTCCTTCTTACATCAGATTTTCTAAAGGCAATGAAATACCTTTCAGTAATTTAGATGATTTTTTACTTGCCTTTACCAATAATGATAAAAATTTTCACTATAAATTAATTAATCAGACTGAAGACCAGTTCAAAAACATTCATTTCCGTTATATACTAACATACAAAGGAATAGCAATTCAAAATGCCATGTTTATTGTTCATGTTAAAAATCTTATGATTTATGCTATTAACGGAAATATTCCGGGCAAAATAAACACAGAAAACAATATAAACATTACAAGTGAAGCAGCTTTACAATCTGCACTTAAGTATATAAATGCTGAACGCTACAAATGGCAAATACCATCGGAAGAAGCACTTTTAAAAAGAGAAACCAATGATATTAATGCCAGTTATTATCCGAAAGGGGAAATAGTTTTGTTTCAGAAACAAGGAGAAACGACCTATAATTATGCATATTGTTTTGATATTTATGCTGTGAAACCATTAAAAAGAGCCGATTTTTATATTGATGCATCCAATGGCAACTTACTTTATGAAAACAATAAAATACATCTGATTGATTCATTGGGAAGTGCTGTTACTAAATTTAGTGGAACACAAACCATTACAACAAATTATACCGGCACCAACTTTAGACTCAGAGAAACAAGCAGAGGTTTGGGAATTGAAACTTACAATATGCTAACCGGAACCAATTATGCAAATGCTGTAGATTTTACCGACAATGATAACTTATGGAATAATGTAAATACCCAGAAAGATGAAGTTGCAACAGATGCACACTGGGCTGCAGAAAAAACATGGGATTATTACTGGCATAAATTTAAAAGAAATAGTATTGATGGACAAGGATTTAAATTAAAAAGTTATGTTCATTTTGATGTTAATTATGCCAACGCTTTCTGGGATGGTCAACAAATGACGTTCGGAGATGGAAATTCAACATGGCAACCCTTAGTAGCCTTGGATATTTCAGGACATGAAATAACTCACGGGTTAACAAGTTTTACAGCAAACCTGGATTATTCTTATGAATCAGGAGCTTTAAATGAAGCATATAGCGATATATTTGGAACTTCTATTGAATTTTATGCAAAACCTTTGCAAGCCAATTGGCTTATAGGTGAAAATATTGGAACAGCAATTCGCTCTATGTCAAATCCAAATACATACAACCAACCCGATACATATTTAGGCAATATGTGGTTCACAGGAAGTGGCGACAACGGAGGCGTACATACTAATTCAGGTGTTCTCAATTATTGGTTTTACTTACTTTCCATCGGAGGATCAGGGACTAATGATAATGGAAATGCATTCAATATAACAGGTATTTCGATTGATTCTGCAGCAGCTATTGCATTTCGTACACTTACTGTCTATTTAACAAATACTTCCAACTATTCAGATGCAAGATTTTATTCCATTATGTCAGCTACAGATCTATTTGGTCCCTGCAGTCCGAAAGTTCAGAACACAACCAATGCCTTTTATGCAGTAGGAGTTGGAAATGCTTATATTCCAGGAGTACAAGGAAACTTTTCAGCTGATAATGTTAATTTTTGCCAGCCTCCTGCAACTGTAAACTTTACAAATCAAAGCAATAATGGCGGAACTTATACCTGGGATTTTGGCGACGGTACTAGCAGTAATTTATTGAGTCCTTCACATACCTACACCGCTTTAGGAACTTACAATGTAAAACTAATTGCCAATGGAGGAAATTGTGGAATAGATAGTTTAATAAAAAGCAATTATATCAATATCTTAACTTCAAATCCATGCATAATCAATATGCCTGTTACTGGTTTCAACTCAATAACAGCATGTAGTGGAACTATATACGATAATGGTGGAAGTAATAATTATTCAGACAACAGCATTTCAACAACTACAATTAAAGCTGATGGAGCTGCATCAATTACATTAACGTTTTCAAGTTTTTCTCTTGAAACCGGGTATGATTATCTCTATATTTATGATGGTCCTTCCACTGCATCACCTCTAATCGGAACATATACAGGAAGTTCGTTACCCAATAGTATAACTTCAACATCAAATAGATTAATGTTGATAATGACCACAGATGAGGGTGCAAATCAATCAGGATTTGTTGCTTATTGGTCTTGCAATATGCCAACACCTCCTATTTGTAATTTTTTAGTTTCTGACTCTGTTAGTTGCGAAGGAAATATTAATTTTACTGATAATTCATTAAATGGAGCAAATAACTGGTTATGGGATTTTGGTGATGGAAATACTTCAAATTTACAAGATCCATCACATTACTATAATTCAAATGGAGTATATAATGTTAAACTTATTGCTTCCAATATAATAGGAAGCGATTCAATAATAAAAACAAACATTATTACTATCAACAAACCAACAGATCCGTTAAAACCTAATGATACATCAAGTTGTGGTCCTGCTTCATTTACATTTACTTCCAGCGGAAACGACATAAAATGGTATGAACAAATAAATGCAACCATTCCTTTTGACACTGGAGCTATAATTACTACACCAGTTTATACCACAAATACAACCCTGTATTTAGAAAGAGAAGTTAAAGGAGGCTCTCTTTATGGAGGAAAAACAGACAATGCAGGAGGTGGAAGTTATTTTAACAGTGCCAACCAACATTTTCTGGTATTTAATTGTACAGTACCAACATTACTAAAAAGTGTAAAAGTTTATGCCGGGGCTGCTGGAAATCGTACAATTCAATTACAAAATAGTGCTGGTGACATATTGGCAACAAAAACTGTAAATATACCAAATGGAACAAGCCGTGTAATTCTGAACTTCAACATACCAATAGGCAACGATTTAAAATTGGCAGGTCCTTTAAATCCAAATCTATACAGAAACAATGGAGGTTGCAGTTATCCTTATCAAATAGGAAATGCAGTAAAAATAACCAGAAGTAGTGCTACACAAAATACTACAAATTATTATTACTTCTTTTACGATTGGGAAATTGAAGACGAAGCCTGTTATAGCAATCGTTTGCCAATTAATATAACGATAAATTCAGCTAAACCTATTCCATCATTTACATATTCAACTAATAATATGAATTTTAACTTTACAAATCAAACAATAGATGCAAACAGTTATTTATGGGATTTTGGCGATGGAAGCAATTCAACCTTAACCAATCCAACCCATATATATTCTAATTATGGGAGTTATAATGTTAAGTTAATCAGTTATAATTCATGCGGAACTGATTCTGTAACAAACACGATAGATTTATTTGTTGGAATACAGGATTATAATGAGCAAAATGCAATCCGGATTTATCCAAACCCAGCAAAAGAAAATGTAACTATCAATTTTGAAAATATAACAAATCAAAATGCCACAATTGTTATAACGGATATGATTGGAAGAACTATCATCAAAAAAGAAATGGAGATAGAAGGGAACAAATTCAATTACACCTTAAATACCACAGTTTTAAAAAGTGGTATTTATACAGTTCAAATAATACTTAAAAATAATATAATAGCTAAAAAGCTAACAATTAAATAATATATTTAAATGAAGAAAATTCAATTTACGCTGTTGTTAAGCATTTTATGCTTCTCTGCATTTAGCCAGCAAAACTTCTTGTTTTTTAATTCTAATATTTCCAAAACAAAAAACATCAATAAAGAACCCATCAGAATACTTGATGATCAAGGCCTGAAAGGAATTGAATTATCTTATCATTTTCCTGGAGCTGATGTATTTATAAAACAAAATAAAGGTATAAACTATCAGGTTTTAAAAATAAAAAACTTCCCTATGCTTGAAGAAGTTGGAAAACCTGCTCTTCCTTGTCATACCGATATTATTGCTATTCCGCTTAATGCTTCAGCTAAAGTGAAAATTATTAGTTTTGAAAGTAAAAAAATCAAGAATTATCTGATCTACCCTGCTTTAAAATTAGCATTAGACAAAGTAGGAGCACCAAATCCTGAATTTGAGATTGACAATTTATTTTATTCTCAGGATATTACTTATCCTGAAAATATTGTTGACATTGTTGATATTCAGAAAATAAGAGGAACTTCAATGGCAATAGTTAAAATTTGTCCTATACAATACAATCCTAAACTTAAAGAAATTACAGTATATTCTAATATTCGTTATAAAATAGAATTTACCGAATCAAACAGCTTTATAAATCCAAAAGAACATTCCAATCATTTTCTGAATCTATTTCCTAATATAATGCTTAATAACAAAGAGATAAGCAAGGAAATATCAAGTTATAAACCTATAAAAAGTTCAAGTCAGAAAGGAACATCAAAAAACTACATTATTATAACTCAAAATAATTACCTGGAAGCTGCTGATTCTTTGGCTAAATGGAAAAAACAAATGGGATATTCTGTTGAAATAATTTCAAAACAATTTTGGAATTCAGCTTTAGTTAAATCAGAAATCCAAACCAGATATAGTGCATGGAATCCAAAACCTGATTTTGTTGTCTTTTTAGGTGACCATCAGGATGTTCCTGGTCAGATTATAATAAACAGCATGGGTGACAGTTTTGCAACCGATTTATATTATACCTGCATGGATGGAGCAAACGATTATTATGCTGATATGGCAAGAGGCAGAATATCAGTAAATTCACCATCACAAGCACTTATGGTTGTTCAAAAGATAATTAACTACGAAAGATTCCCATTTAGTGATAGTATTTTTTATAAAACAGGAATTAATGCAGCCTATTTTCAGGATGATGATCTTAATGGTTATGCTGATCGCCGTTTTGCCCAAACAAGTGAAGATATAAGAAATTACATGGTCAGCAATCAAAACTTTGATGTTACCAGAGTTTATAAAACAGCAACTGCCACAAATCCTATGTATTGGAATAATGGTACTTATGCAAACGGAGAAGCTATTCCAACTTACTTAAAAAAACCTGGTTTTCCATGGAATGGAAATAGTACTAATATAAATAACAAAATAAACAGCAGTAATAGTGCACTTTACCTATTTCATAGAGACCACGGTTATGAACTGGGATGGGGCGATCCTTCCTATACAAATACAGATCTGAATAATTTGACAAATGGCAATAGATTACCGGTTGTATTTAGTATTAATTGTTTAACAGGCAAGTTTTTAGAAAATGAATGTTTTTCCGAAAAATTTCTCAGAATTCCCAATGGTGGTACAGCAGGAATATTCGGACATGCAGAAGTCAGTTACAGTGGCTATAATGATGGTTTGTCGCTCGGTTTAATTGATGCTATATGGTCAAGCCCGGGATTAATTCCAAATTTCACAGGTAACGGTGATAATCCACAAGGCAGCCCAACTGCACATACTCCAATTTATACGCTTGGAGATGTATGTAATCAAGGATTAATAAGAATGGTTCAGACATGGGGAAACAATCAATACACTTTTGAGCTTTTACATTATTTTGGAGATCCTTCCATGAAGATCTGGACTGCAAATCCAACTCAAATTACAGCCAATCATACTACTACTATCAATTGTACTTCAGATACCACAATAAGCATTACCAATGCCAGCTGTTTGGATGCTATTGCAACCCTTGTTGCTGACGACGAACTTATTGGATCTGTTCAATTGATAAACGGAAGCGGTATAATTCACTTTTCCAATATCTACGGAACAGTAGCGAAACTTACAATTAGCAAACACAATTACAAACCATATATAACTGATATAATTGTAAATGGAGGTTGTCCAAATGCAAAATTTGCATTGCTTTCGGGAAAATCTTGCATAATGGATAGTATTTTAGTTGCCAATCAATCGTCAGGTAATATTGCCTCATACAACTGGAATTTTGGTTTGGATGCATTTCCGTTGACATCTAATTTACCTCAACCAAATGGCATTATTTATTCAACTTCAGGTAATAAAACAATTACATTATCTATTACAGATTTAAACAATAACGTACTGAATTTTTCTAAAAATATTGTAATTGAACCGCTATGTAAATATTATATGCCTAAAATAGCTCAGGATTCCAGTAATTCATGTGAAGGAATATTATACGATGATGGAGGAGAAGGTGATTATAATATGAATTCGAATGGTTTATTTGTAATAAAAGTTCCCGGAGCAATGAATATTACATTAAACTTTACTGCATTTGATTTTGATGCAGCTGATGCAATAATAATCTATGATGGCGATAATACATTAAGCCCTTCATTAGGAACATTTACCGGAAATAATCTACCCTTGGGAGGTATTATCAATTCAACATCCAATGCACTATGTATTAAACAAATAACAAACTCAACAATCTCAAAATCTGGATTTGAGGTTAAATGGCATTGCAATATGCCAGCAGCTCCAATAGCAAACTTTAAAGTCTTAGATTCAACTAGTTGCAGTGGAGCAATAGAATTTAAAGACTTATCTACAAATTCGCCAAACAATTGGCATTGGGATTTTGGTGACGGAAATACCTCATCACTGCAAAATCCAACTTATATCTATCAAAGCAATGGAACTTATAATGTTAAACTAATAATTTCAAACGCTTATGGTCAGGATACAATAATCAAAACAGGAATTGTTTCTATAAACAAACCAAATATACCTGTAATTTCTGGTAACACAGCAAATTGTGGAGCATCAACCTTTACATTCAATGCAAGCGGACAAGGTACAATCAACTGGTATAATACTCCAAATGCAACAATTCCTTTCAGTACAGCTAATAACTTAACTACTGCATTGCTTTCAAACAGCACAACCTATTATGTAGAATCACAAAGTTATGGCTCTTCAAAATATGGTGCAAAACCAGATAATACGGGTGGTGGAAGTTATTTTAATAATACAAATATCCATTATCTGATGTTCAACTGTACTTCACCTGCTATACTAAAAAGTGTAAAAGTTTATGCAGCCAGTGCGGGAAACAGAACTGTAAATTTGCGCAACAGTGCAGGCAATATTATTGCTACAAAAACAATGATGATTCCAATGGGTGAAAGTCGGGTAAATCTTGATTTCAATATTCCAGTTGGAAATAATTTCCAACTGGAAGGAAGTGCAAACCCAAATTTATATCGCAATAATGCAGGTTGTAGCTTTCCTTATCAGATCGGTAACTCGATTAGTATAACGAAAAGCAGTGCTACTCAATCGCCAACGTCTTATTATTACTTCTACTATGACTGGGAAATTTCGGATGAAATATGTAAAAGCAATCGTTTACCTTTGGAAATATTTGTAAATAACAGCAAACCAACTCCTGCATTTAATTTTAGCGAAAATAATCTTCAGATTAATTTCAATAATCAAACTATTGATGGAAATACTTATTTATGGGATTTTGGTGATGGAAATACTTCAACATTAATAAATCCAAGTCATATTTATACAAATTATGGAAGTTATAATGTAAAACTAATAAGTTATAATGCATGTGGAAACGACTCAATAACAATTCCTTTGAGTATTAATCTGGGTTTAAATGAAAATGATATTGATAAAATCACTATTTCTCCAAATCCAACAAATAACATTATAAATATCTATTCTCCAAATAATGAAGAAATTAACAAAATACAACTATTCAATACAAGTGGTCAATTGATATATAGTGATTTACTTTTAAAGAGCAATAGTATAAGTATCAATTTAAGCAAATTTGCTAAAGGAATTTACTACTTACATATTCAAAATAAAGAGAACATCAATATTAAAAAAATAGTAAAACTATAGTTGCTATTTATATTGTAAAAACCGGCAAACCTTAAATTTGCCGGTTTTTTTTATTTAAGAAAGGTTAAAATGCAATAATAATAAGTATAATTTTTATACTTTTGCATTCCAAAAAATAATTGTTCTTTTTAAAAGTAATTACAATATAAATATAATGAATACAGACAATAAATCAATCATTTATCTCGATAGAAACGAAAATCAATATGGTCCTGCACCTGCATGTTTTGAAGTATTAAAAAACATAAATCCTATTGAACTTTACGAATATTCAAGAGATTTTTCAAGAGGTGTAAAGAGTCGCTTAACAGAAAGATTAGCAAGCGATTTTGGCTTGGATGAAAAAAATGTTATGGTCGGTTTTGGAGGCGAAGACATTTTAAAACAAGCTGTTCATTGTTACATACATAAAGGAGATAAGATAATGATTCCTGCATATTCGTGGTGGTATTACAAAAAAATATCAGACGAAGTAGAAGGTATAAAAGTTGAATATCCGATTGTTGAAGGTAAAGATTCTTTTTACTACGATATAGAAGGTATGCTTAAAGTTTATGAAGAACATAAGCCTAAACTTGTCTTAATCAGCTCGCCTAATAATCCTACAGGAAACAGACTGGAACTTGATCAGCTGAAATATGTTCTTGAAAAAATGAAAGACACCCATGTGGTTTTAGATGAAGCTTATACTTTGTTCTATAACTTAGATAACTCACATTTAAAAGAACTGGTAAAGCAATATCCTAATCTGATTATTATCAGAACATTTTCAAAATATTACGGATTAGCTGGTATTCGCATTGGCTTTGCTTTAATGGGCGAAAATCATGCAACTTTCAATATGTTTGCTGCCCGTTATCTGGGATATAACAGAGTTTCTGAACTTATTGGTCTTGCTGCTCTCGATTCTGCTGAATACTATAATGAAATGAGAGAAAAAATGACTGCCGACATGGATATGTTCTATAATGAATTTACTAATATGCCTGGTTTCAGACCATTTAAATCATATTCAAACTTTATTCTGGTTGAAATTCCTGCTGAAATAAAAGAGGGATTAAAGAAGTATCTTACCGAACGCAATATGATCGTAAAATTTATGGCAGAAGATGGATTATTCAATCATTTACGCATTACTATCGGAACTAAAGAACAGAACCGTTTATTGATGGATATGATTAAAGCATATTTAATTGAAAATAAAAACTAATGAGTTGGCTTTCCGATTATAAGAAATCACTCAAAATGCTAGAGGTTGAAGAAATTTTCGACCTCTTTTTTTATAGACCATTAGCATTTATATTGGTAAAGAGTATATACAGGACTAATATAACCCCTAATCAGCTGACATTCGGAGCTATTATAATGGGAATTATTGGTGGCGTTTTTTATGCTCAGGGGTCTCCCCTATCTCCTCATTACTTTATTATTGGAGCGTTGTTCTTTATGATGTTTAACATCCTGGATTGCAGTGATGGTCAGATGGCAAGATTAAAACATAACGGAACACGTACTGGCAGAATTATAGATGGTGTTGCCGATTATATTGCTGTTACTGCTGTATATATAGGTATTGGCATCGGATTTGCCAATCATACGGATAATCCTGCTTTTTACTGGGGTTTACTGGCTTTGACAGGTGCTAGTAATACGATTCATTCTATTTTGGTAGATTATTACCGCAATCGTTTTCTTGATTATGTGCTCGAACGTAAAAGTACTTTTGAAGAAGATCTGGATGAATTCCGACAGGAATATGAAGCAATTAAAAACACAAAAGGCAAATGGTTCGACAGGGTAATTATTCGTCTTTACCTCAACTATTCGAGCTTTCAGAATAATCTGGCAGCAAAGAAAAGCAACGAAAAACTTTTTAAAGCAACTCCTGCTGAATACCTTGCCAAAAACAAAACCATTATCCGTTCGTGGGTTTTATTAGGACCAACTTCGCAGATTACTGCTTTAGTACTTTGTTCTATATTTAACCGCTTCGATATTTTCTTCTGGATTATTATTGTTGGTTTTAATAGTATTGCTTTAATTAATTGGCTGATACAGAAAAGTATTGATAATAAATTTAGGAATAATAGTTAATTATCAACTGATAATTGCTATTAATGTAAAAAGCCGATAGTATTTGATTGCTATCGGCTTTTTTGTAATCTTATTTTTTTAAACAATCGTTTTTGTTAGTTTATCGGGATTTTGTCTGCAATCAAAAACGGCACTTATATTTACATAATTGTCTTTTTTATAATATATGATTTTAAAGTTTCCTTTTACCAAAAAATGATATTCATTTTGTCTGTTTTCAAGCAAAGGTTCTCTTACACCTGAAAACGGATTTTCTATAAGTTGAATGGTTCTGTCAACAATTTCCGATACTATTTTTTTTGCAATTACAGGGCTTGCTTTGTATTTATAATAGTCGAATATTTGCTCTAACTGACATAACGCTTGTTCTGACCAGAAAACTTTTATTTCCATTTGGCAATTTCATTTTTCAGATCGATAACTTCTATAACTCTACCGTTTGCAAAATCGTCTTCCGACCTATCTATCATTTCATTAAACTGCTCTAATGACATTGGTTTTAGCTCCTGTTCATGAATTTTCTTTCTTTCTTCATGCATAAACTTATCGAGTTTATTAATGATTTCTTCACTGTTAATCCGAAGAAATTCCTGTATAAACTGTAGTTTCCGTGATTGTAAATCCATATTCTTTTTTTT
>CAZYEM010000116.1:10941-12534 GCA_964646395.1 uncultured Bacteroides sp. | reverse complement strand
CTAATTGGTGGCAAAGGTCCTCTTCTGAAGAAATTCGAGAAAATGATAAAAGAGTATAATCTCGAGAAAAATATAATTCTGGTTGGTTATATAAAACAAGAGGAACTTGCAACATTTTACAATACATGCCATGTTTTTGTACATCCTGCAATTATTGACAGAAATAATGATACAGAAGGTTTAGGAGTCGTGTTATCAGAAGCCAATGCTTGCGGAAAACCCGTTATTGCTTCCAGAGTTGGGGGCATTCCTGATGTAATAATCCATGACTATAATGGACTGCTTGTAGATGAAAAAAATGAAAAACAATTAGTTGATGCGATACTCAAATTAACTAATAACTCTGAATTGCTAAAGCAAATGGGAGACTCTGCACAAAGGCATGCTTTAAAAAATTTCACCTGGAAAAATAATGCAGAAAAAACAGTTGGGATTTTCAACAGTTTACGTTAAATATTTGAATTATATGCCATACACTTATCAATTAAATTATTCGGAAAAGGAATCAAACACCCATGATGAAATAGGGCGCACTCAAAAAGCTTTAAAAATCCTAAGTATTTTGAATGACTATTTAAAAAACGAAAACATAAAACAAATGAGTTTGTTGGACGTAGGATCATCAACAGGTTATATCACAAATATTCTCAGCAAAAATTTTTCAAATACGATTGGTATAGATATTGATGAAAAAGGGGTGCATTTTGCACAGAATTTTTTTTTGAATGAAAATCTTACATTCTTAAACCAGGATTCAATGAATATTCAATTTCCAGATAATACTTTTGATGTGGTGAACTGCACTCACATTTACGAACATGTTCCTGATTCAAAAAGACTTATGAGTGAGATTTATCGTGTTTTAAAACCAGAAGGAGTTTGTTTTTTTACAGCAGGTAACCGGATTAATTTTATGGAGCCGCATTACAAACTCCCTTTATTAAGCTTATTACCTAAATTCATTGCACACAAATATGTGAAACTATTTAAAAAAGCTGACTTCTATTATGAAACCCATTTAACTTATTGGGGTTTGAAAAAACTAGTCAGCGATTTTGAAGTTATTGACTACACAATTAAAATCATCCGCGAACCTAACAAATACAATGCAATTGAAATGATTAAAGATGGATCTTTAACTCAGAAATCTTATCTTCTTATTCTGAAAATGGCCTACTGGTTAAGTCCAACTTATGTTTGGTTATTAAAGAAAAGCCTTCCTAAATGAGTTTTTTCAAAAATAAAAAGCAGTAAAGTCTAATTATAAAATATTAAAACCAATATAGCGAAGTATTTATTTTTCAGCAAGCTATATTTTGAATTATAAAAAAACTAATGGCACAATTTAATTATTCAAATCCTTCAATTTTAAAAATACTACCTGTATTCATGGCTTTTTGGGACAAAATAAAACTATTTCTTTCCCAACCAACCGTTGCAATACATGGTAGCAATTATACAACAAATGTTGGTGATAGGATAATTTCCTTAATCATTAAAAATGAATTACATAAAATAAATATTTCATCAACCATTATAAGCAGGTTTTCAAATGCACCGAACATAAATAAAGTTATTGTGGCTGGTGGAGGT
>CAZYEM010000116.1:0-10931 GCA_964646395.1 uncultured Bacteroides sp. | reverse complement strand
CAGGAGCTTATAAAATATATTTGTGATATTTTATAAATAGAACTGTTATAAAGTGATTGAGAAAAAACAAAATTGATTTTTGATTTGTGGTGTAAACAAAACTTTTATTAATAAGTTTCCTTTTCAAAAACAACAAACATAAATAAAGTTATTGTGGCTGGTGGAGGTATTTTACACAATAATTACCCAAATAACCTTACACTCAGAACCTCATTTTTACAGAAAAAAAAAGATGTGTTTTATGCCGGTGTTGGATGCCCAGGGTTTTCGAAACTTAATGAACAAGAAACTATGCAATTATCGAAACTTAGTTCTTCAACCTATATATCAGTTAGGGATAAAAAATCATTAGAAAATCTTGTGACTTTAAACAATGAATTAGAAAAGAAAATAGTACTCAGGGCTTGCCCTTCGTGGCTATTTTTTGAAAACCAAGACATTTCCGACTTTTCAACAAGAAATCATTTTTTTCGAGCCTATTATAATTTCAGATTTGGAAATTATCGCATTTTAAACAACACACATACAAGCAAACCAAAAATTGGATTAGTTATAAACGGTCATTTTGATTTGAAATACCTAAACGGCATACTTAATAAAATCAAAAATCTTCAATTGAATAACGATATAATATTTATCCCATTTGTGGGAGAGGATTTAGAATTTTATAAAAGAGAAATTAAACCATTAGGAATTAAATGCATGCCGTTAAAAAATCCAATTTCAACTTATAATTATATTTTAAAAATGGATAAAATGATAGCTACGAGATATCACTCCCTAATATTCTCGCTATTAGCACATAAGCCAGTATTGATTTTAGGATATGAACAAAAAGTAATTGACCTGGCTGAAGATTTGAATTTAGAATACTTTAATCTTATAAGTTCAGGAAAAAAATCACTGATATTTAACCATTACAATCAAAATATTATAGAAGAAAAGGTTAATCTTGCAAGAAAACAGTTAAACGAAATTGTTAAATTAATGACTACTCAAATTTAAATATCTGCAATCGTTAATACTACCTATGAATAAAATTAAATATTAAGACCAAAACCTGAATTCACTTTTCAAGTAAAACCCTCACTTATTTATATAGTTTGCCTAATAAATTAACAGAACTCTATTAGCTTTTCAACTTATCATACAACATTGAAAACAATTACAAATTACAATTTCAGAAAAACCATCAAGCTAATTTTCAGCTTGTTAATACTTTTGATTATTATCATATATCTGATAGATCAAAAAGAAAAACTGGTATTAATCTCCAAAACAAATATTGAAATCCTTATCAAAATAATTGTTTGCGGACTTTTATCTTCATTGGCTATTGCATTTGGTTTTAGAAATTCAATGATACTTTTTAAGATTCCTCTAAAAATCAAAGAATGGATTGGATTATCTCTGACAAACTCAATGTATAGTTATATTATTCCTTTTCAAGGTTCAATGTTGTTACGAGCTAAATATCTGAAAAGTAAATATGAGTTCGAATACTCAAAATATGCTGCATTATCAGGTGGTTCATTAATAATTGGATTTTGGGTAGCTGGCATTTCGTCATTGATTTTATTATTAACAAGTTATTTCATTACAGGATATTACAATAAATCTTTACTTATGTTGGTTGGATTATTGTTAATTCTAACACTTATTATATCGTTGATTTTATGGTATATTCCCGAAAATAGGATTAAATCGGGTTGGAAGGGATTGGATAATACAATTGCCCAAATATTAAAAGGAATAAAAGTCTTCAAAAACAACATTAAACAACTAATAATCATATCAATTATTTACTTAATTTCATTTCTGATGTTGGGTTTGCGTTTATACTTCTCGTTTCAATCTGTTGGTATTTCTGTTAGTCTGTTTGACGTTTTACTTATCCAAATGATATCAGTATTTTCAATGATATTAGCCATAACACCTGGAAATCTTTTAATAAGGGAAGGTATTATCGGGTTACTTTCAAATATTCTTGGCATTCCAATTGAAGTTGCCATTCTTGCAGCTACAATTGACAGAGCTATAGGAATGTCTATAATATTTTTATTTGGCACAATTTATCATTTTATATTGATGCGTGAATTAAATGATGAATTATCAGAAAAAGAAATATATTTATAAATAAATACAATACTTTATAATGACAAATCAACCTGCAATTAGCTTAAAATCCATTTCAAAAACCTATAAACTTTATAATTCCCGTTATGATATTATAAAGGAGTTTTTTCATCCTTTTAGTCGGAAGTATCATAAAAAATTTGAAGCACTCAAAGATATTTCTTTCAATGTCGAAAGAGGAGAAGTCGTTGGTATTATTGGGAAAAATGGAAGTGGAAAATCTACGCTCTTAAAAATTCTAGCTTCCGTAGTAACACAATCATCAGGGGATTATGTTTGCAATGGTAGATTAACCGCCTTGCTGGAACTTGGCGGAGGATTCAATATGGAACTAACAGGGATAGAAAACATTTATTTTTTGGGTGCCATACAAGGCATTTCAAAAAAGGAAATGGAAAGCAAACTTCAACAAATATTGAATTTTGCTGATATTGGTGAATATGCATATCAACCGGTAAATACCTATTCAAGTGGGATGTATGTAAGGTTGGCATTTTCGATGGCTATAAATATCGACCCTGACATACTTATTACCGACGAAGCTTTGTCAGTTGGCGACATTCGGTTTCAACAAAAATGTTACAGAAAAATAAGAGAATTTAAAGATGCAGGAAAAACTATTCTTCTATGCACACACAGTTTATCAGCTATCAATGATTTTTGTACCAGAGCTATTTGGCTTCATGAAGGTCAAATAAAGGCACAAGGCGATCCTTTTTTTGTAACAGAGAGCTATAATACGTTCATGCTTTCACAAAATGGACAGGCACATAAAATAAATACAAATGATAAATCGGAAATAAAAAGCTTTGCCGATTATCCTGTTGAATTTCCCGAATTGATGTGGCAAAACTTGGACAGTTGTGAAAGCCATGGACTTGGAATTGTTGATTTGCAATATGCAGCATTTGCCGATCGAATAACTTTATTGCCTATAAAAGAATTTAAAGGTGGCGAACAGCTCAGACTTTTCCTGAAATTAAAAATAACTGACCAAATTGAAAAAACTGGAATTAAGGTGACACTTAATGGTAACCTAGGTGGAGCAGTACTAAAAATCAACAACTTTCAGTATTTACAAAATCTCAGTTTTAAAGCTGGAGTAACTCAAATTATTGCCATTGATTTTGATTTTCCATATATCAGTAATGGGCGTTATACTTTTTCATTCGGGGTAATAGCTATTGCCAATAAAGTTGAACAACTTTTACATTGGGTACATGATGGATTAATCATCGAAGTTAACAATCCTAATATCCTATATAAAACAGGAGCACAAATTGTAATTAAAGAAGCATCATTTAAGGTTTTGGATTAGTTGAAAAATTATGACTTATCACCTAAATATTTATTAATAAAAAAAATTCAAATGTACTTTATAAACAAAATTTTTAGTTTTACACACTCCATGGTTCAACAACGAACAGTGCTAATCACATTGATAATGCGCGATTTTAAGAGTCGATACCTTTCTTCATATTTAGGCTTGCCATGGGCTTTTATTCAACCTGCAGTTTATGTTTTTATTATTTGGTTTGCCTTCACCTATGGATTACGCTCAGGAAATACTTCATCAGGTGTACCTTTTGCCCCATGGCTTTTAGTTTCGATGATCCCATGGATGTTTATAAGCCAGACAATGATAGTAAGTTGCATGGGTTTAAGTGAATATGCCTATTTAATAAAAAAAACAAAATTTAACGTAAGCTTTATCCCTATTATCAAAATACTTTCGGGTATGGTTGTTCACCTTATAATGGTTTTTATTATTGTACTAATTCTGATTTTTAGTTTTAATATTTACCCTTCTATTTACTGGATACAGATTATTTATTATCTATTTGCAACTCTTGTGTTACTATCAGGTATTGGTTGGTTTGTAGCATCAGTCAACGTGTATATAAAGGATATGGCACATATAGTTAACATTATTGTTTCCATGCTGTTTTGGGCAACCCCTATTGTATGGCCTTACAGTATGCTGCAAGGGAATTATCGTTATATCGCTTTGCTTAACCCATTTTTTTATATTACCGAGGGTTATCGCTACACCTTTATTGAAAAAAGATGGTTTTTTGAATTTCCTGAAATGAATTTCTATTTCTGGACAGTTACCTCTATAATTTTTATTATAGGAACCATCACTTTTAAAAGGCTTAAACGCAACTTTGGAGATGTTTTATAATGCATATCTAATCTGAAAATAAATTAAAACATTTTTTTGTAAAATATGGAAAACCAAATAATCAAGGAAAAATCACCTATCATTCTCGATTTCGATAAAGTGTGGCGAGTATTTCCATTCAATCGTCCAAAAAAAGAAAAGCTAAAGTACTTGCTATTTTCAACATTCCCCTTTATATTCTATCGGTTTGCTGTTTATCAGAATTGGAAAAACGCTCAGGTATTTAAAGATAAATCACTTTCATTTTGGAATTTGAAGTTTTGGAGACAAAGTTTTTCGAAATCATATACTATTAATATTCATACCATTAATAAAACAGAAAAAACTAGAAATTCAAACTCAAAGCTTGCCATTGTCATTCATGCTTTTTATCAGGAAATATTTCTGGAGATTCTTCAAATGCTAGAGCAATCAAAAATTAAAAAAATCACCCTTTACGTTACAACTTCAAATGATTTATCAAAAACAATTGATGGAATATTAAAACTATCATCATTCCCATACCGTCTTATGGAAGTAGAAAACAGGGGAAGGGATATTTTGCCATTTTTAAAAATACTCCCACAAATATTTGATGATGGTAACGATTTGGTATTAAAAATCCATACGAAAAAATCGAATCACCTGAACCGGAAAGATTTGTGGCGTAACGATTTGTTCAATAAACTCATTGGAGATGGAGCAATAAATAATGCAATCTCTATTTTTGAAAAAAATCCAACCATTGGAATTATAGGCCCAGCTAATCACATACTGCCAATGTATTACTACTATGGTGCCAATGCATTAAAAGTAAAAGTATTAAGCAATAAAATGGGGGTGGAAAATTGCAAATTAAACAACCTCAATTTTGTTGCAGGTTCCATGTTTTATGCAACAAAAGAAGCTCTTCTGCCAATTTTAAATCTTGGATTGAGTGAAAAAAACTTCGAAACCGAAAACAAACAGACTGATGGTACATTGGCTCATGCAGTAGAACGTGCTTTTTCGGCAGCACTTATCGCAATCGGCTTACAACTAGCTGACACATCATACAATAACAAGCATCCCATTTTGACGGTTTCAAAAGATCATCATTTTTCAATCTGATTTGATAGAAAACATTTATGCATCAAAAAAACAAAGTTTCACCACTCAATTGTTAACAACTTTAATAGAATACGCATAACAATACAAGTAATTAAAATTGAAACTAGCCAAGAAAGTATTTTTTTTGGTTACCTTCAACTGAAAATCACAAAATTGAAAATCACAAAAAACATGTAATTAATTTATCAGTAATATACTTATGCAAATCAACAACATTGAAATAAACAAAAAAAGAAAAGAAAAAAAAACAAATCAAAAAGCTAAAGTTATTTGGTTTACAGGCCTCCCCTGTTCAGGGAAAACTACGCTGGCAAAATCTTTTGAAAACAAACTTTTTGAAAATAATTTTATTGTTATTGCTATTGACGGCGACATAGTAAGAACTGGATTAAATAAAGACCTTGGGTTTTCAGCTAATTCCAGATCAGAAAATATCAGAAGAATAGCTGAAGTTTCAAAAATAATGATAGAAAATGGTATTATAGTGATTGTTAGTTTGGTTAGTCCAACCATAGAACAAAGAAATTTGGCAAAAGGAATTATTGGAGAAAACGATTTCCTTGAGGTTTTTATTAATGCACCATTAAATGTTTGCGAAACAAGAGATGTAAAAGGAATGTATAAAAAAGCACGACAAGGAGTTATAAAAGATTTTACTGGTGTTGATGCTGTTTATGAAAATCCCGAAAATCCATTTTTGGAAATAAAAACGGCAGAACTATCTATTAAAGACTCTATCCGGATTTTAGAAAATACGATTATCCCTTTAATTAAGTATTCTGATTTATAATGAAAATAGGAATCTTAGGTTGTCGTGGAATTCCAAATCATTATGGAGGATTTGAAGAATTTGCTGAACATTTATCAAAAGGATTAGTGGAATATGGGTTAGAAGTTTGGGTTTATAACTCTCATAATCATCCTTTTCAAGAATCAATTTGGAATGGTGTTCATATTATTCATTGCTATGATCCTGAGTATAAAATAGGCACTGCAGGACAGTTTATATATGATTTTAATTGCATTTTAGATAGCAGAAAACGAAATTTTGATATTATATACCAACTTGGGAATACAAGTAGTTCATTATGGCATAAACTATTGCCTGAAAAACCATACAGAATAAGTAATATGGATGGTTTGGAATGGATAAGAACAAAATACAGCAACAATGTTCGGAAATTCTTAAAATATGCTGAAAAAACTGCTGTAAAATCCAATGATTTACTAGTTGCTGACTCCGAAGCTATTCAGGAATATATTCTTAAAACCTACTCAAAAGAAGCTGTTTTCATTCCCTATGGAGCAGAGATATTTACTGAGTATGATGAAAGAAAGTTGACTGGTTTTAATTTAGAGGCGGATAAATATTTTTTACTTATTTCGAGGCTACAGCCTGATAATCATGTGGAAGAAATAATTAATGGAATTCTTTTATCAAAAACCAATTTACCTCTTATTATTATTGGAAATTATAATAAAAGTAAATTTGGAAATTATCTTTTTAAAAAATACAATTCGAAGCAAATACAATTTCTAGGTTCAATATTTGATAAAAATATTTTAAATCAACTCAGGTATTTTTGCAAACTTTATTTCCATGGACATTCTTCGGGAGGCACTAATCCTTCTCTATTAGAAGCAATGGCTTCATCAGCAATTATTTGTGCCCACGATAATAAATTTAACCGGGCAGTTTTGAAAGAAAACAGTTTATTCTTTAAAGATGAACTTCAGATTGCCGAAAATATCATTCAAATACCAAATAATCAAATAAAAAAAAAATGGATTGATGATAATATATATAGAATTAAAGAAATATATAACTGGGAAAAAATAATTTCCAAATACTATGATATTATTATTCAAATATCAAAAAGAAAATAAGTAAAAAATTCCAATGTTATTAATAATCATACATCTATGAAAAAAACTAAAAGTCAAACAAAAAAAAATAATTTTGATTTACCCCTATATTTTTTCTTTGTGCTTATTATTGTATTATCTACTGTTTATTACGCAAAAGCTATGGATCAACAACTTGAAATACGTATGTTGGCACTATCTATATTTTTAGGCTTATTTTCGATTCCTTTGATAATTAACAAAAAATATAGTGCTTTAAACGTTGTAGATATCTCAATATTAAAAAATCCGGTTGTACTAATATATTCATTATTAATTATAATTTTAGGAATTTCTATATTTTGGGCTACAAATAAATCAGAAGCATTATACGAATTTTTAAAACGAACTTCTTTTTTTATATTGTTTCTATATCTTATTTTATTTGTTTTACCTCGAGAAAACAGCAGATTATCTCTTATTAAAATCTTTATCCTTTTTTCATTAATTATATCTTTAATTGGGATATTTCAAATAACGGATGTTTTATCTAAATCAGTTTTTAATATTGAATCTTTATATAAAATTACAGGCAATTTTGCACAAAAAAATATATTCTCAGAAGTTCTTTTTATTACCGTTTCATTTAGTTTTTATGGAATTTTCAATTTAGAAAAATTTTGGAAAAAAGCTGCTATTATAGGTTCTTTTTTAAATTTTTTACTAATCATTTTTTTAATGACACGTGCTATTTGGGTCGCTTTCTTTATATCTTCAATTTTTACATTTTTATTATTTATATTATATGCAAATAGAGGCGAAAAATCAAATAAATATAAAAAACTTACAAAAACTGTATTTATTATTATTGGAATAGCAATAATTACAGTAATATTTATAACATTAGCCGATAAAAATAAAACCATTCAAAATCAAATAACCAATGCTACAAATTTTAAAGAAGGAAATACTTATCATCGCTTAAATCTTTGGAAAAAAACGTTGACTTTAGCAAATGAAAATCCTATTATTGGTATTGGTGCAGGAAACTGGAGAATCGAAATTCTACAATATGATTTACAAGTATTTACAGAATCAGGACGAATTATGCCTGATCGTGCTCATAATGATTATTTGCAGATTTATGCTGAAAATGGAATTTTAGGATTATCTTCTTTTCTTCTAACTTTTTTACTATTACTTTATTATTGTATTGTAATTCTCAAAAAATCAGAGAATTTCAAAGATAAGCTTTTCGTTTTAATATTATTTTTTGCATTGTTTGGATATATGATTGATTCTCTTTTTGCTTTTCCAAGAGAAAGAATTGAAATCCAGATTTTTTTGAATATTATTTTTGCAGCAATTGTATTTGAATATTTCAAAATAACCAATAAAAAAACAGATAAAAATCTGAAAACTAATAAAATATCTATTAAACCATATATAATAATCTTATTAATACCACTTTCCATTAATTCTTTTGCAGCTTATAAAAGAATAAATGCGGAAGTAGGTATTACAAAAATATACGAGAATAATAATAAAGGTAATCATGATGAAATAATTAAAATTATCGATGAGATATATTCAGCTTTTTCAACAATTACACCTTTTGGTGATCCAATTATGGATATTAAGGCTACTTCAATGTATATTAAAAAATATGATTTTAATTTGGTTCTTGAAGCTTTCAACAAATCACTAAAAGACAGTCCATATCACTTAAAAACATTCAATGATTTGGCTACCATATATTTAAATATGAAAGATTATAAGAAATCATTGGAATATTCTTATAAAGCACTTAAATATTCTCCTACTGATGCTCAAACAAAATTACTTATTGTGAAAGTTTTAATTGCTGAAAACAAAATTGAAGATGCTTATAAACTATTAAGATCAATAAAATTAAATTTTAATAATAAAGTACTTGCTGATTATAAAGAAAATGTCAATTATATCCTATATAATTATAAATTAAATGATTTTGTTTCAACCATAAAAAATCAGGAATTTAAAGAAAAATTAAATTTAGCAACAAATACTCAGGATTTTATATACAATACTTACATTAAATCCGTTAGTAAAAATGAATCTTTTGAAAAAACATTACTTGAAGCAATTTTGCCTATTTGTAATAAAGCTAAAATAATAAACGATGAATCAATAAAGCAAATTATTTTAAAATACAAAATATAGCTACCAATTAAATAATTTAATATAAAACTGTAAATCAAAGCTATAAAATCAAATTACTTAATAAATTATTATTTTATTTATTAATTTTATTTTCGGCATGGAAATTGTAAAGATTCATACGATACAATATCTAAAAACATTTTAAATAGTTAAACTACTATAAACAAGTGTTTTGAAATAAGTAACATAAAACAATTAATAATTATAAAAAACATAAAAAAAATGAAAATCAAGATCTTATTATCAGTTTTCTCGCTAATGCTAATATCAGGGTTAGGATTTAGCCAATATAACGACGATTACGAATCATTAGGGTTGCCAGGTGATAACCTTAATCTTTATGCAACATTAAAATTATTTCAGGAATCAGAAACACTAGAATTATTTGAAAAAAATTTAAACAATGAAGAATTTAAAATCAATAATCTGGATTTAAATGGTGATAACCAAATTGATTATATAAAAGTAATTGATAATGTTGATAATAATGTACATGTAATTACATTGCAAATTGCAGTTAACCAAATAGAAAATCAAGATGTTGCAATTATAGTTGTACAAAAAGAAAACAATAACATTCAGATACAGGTTATTGGAGATGAGAATCTTTATGGTAAGAATTATATCATCGAACCCAATATGATTGATGGTAATAGCAATGCAGGAACTCCAAATCCAGGCTATAACGGAGGAAATAACTATTCATCAAATAGTGGAAGTAATATAGTTATAAATAATTATACTACAAATGAAATTTCAAACTGGCCAATGGTAAGATATATTTACGCTCCGGTTTATCGTCCTTGGTATTCACCTTGGTACTGGGGATATTATCCATCATACTGGCATTCATGGAATCCATACTACTATCATTATTACTGGGGATATCATTATCATTGGAATAATCATTACCGAGGTCATTACAGACACTCTCACCGTCCAAGATATGCCAGAATAAATGAATATTATTATGGTCCAAGAAGATCTAACTCAACTTATGTAAAATCAAGAAGAGAAAAGGGAGAATTTAAATCTACTTATTCAAGACCCGATATGGCTGAAAAAGGTTCAGAATCATTCAAGAAGAAAAATCCAAATTCACCTTATGCGAATAAAAAACTGCCAGATATCAGAAAAACTGAAAACAAACAAAACGACATAAAAAGATATGATGAAAAACCAAAAAATGATATTCAACGAAATAATAATCAAAACGATAAATATTTAAATAACAGAAATAATAATGTTCGTGAAAATCAAAATGTTCGTGAAAATCAAAATTTTAATAAAAATGAGAATAAAACACCTAAAAATAATAAACCAGATATTGTAAGACCGGAAAAACAGAGGTCTTCGCCAAATATAAAACAAAATAATTCATACAATGAAAGAAAATCGGAACCGAAGCAATCTAATCCAAAACCACCAGCAACAAAAACCGATAAAAAAGAAGAGATAAAAACAGATAAAAGAA
>CAZYEM010000115.1:1701-12562 GCA_964646395.1 uncultured Bacteroides sp. | reverse complement strand
CAAAGAACATACTACCAGTACCATTCTTCTTAACATCAGTGCTAAGTTGAACATTGCCATAAGGCGTAAGCGTAATGTTATTCTGTGTACGGTCTTGGATTTTAAATGCTGGGAGTGCTGCGGTTGGTACTACAATGGTTCTTGCGATGCCTTTGGTGATGCGGAGGTCTGCTAAATACCCATTAAACATATACTGCGATGATGTATAAGCTCCGATATTAATAGCACCATCAGTAAACGTTAATGCTCCAGTATAAGTAGCATTTGAAATACCATTAATGTAGAAAGTAAATACATTACCATTCCTAACTAATGCAACATGAGTCCATGTATCTAATGGCACTGAGTTTACAGTACTGTTTAAATACGCTGCAACATTAGATTGCCCGAGTACGAGTTGCTTATTAGTATAATTGTAATAATGTGCAATGCCACTGCTAGCTAAATTAACTATTATTTCGCCATCAGTAGAAACAACACTTGCTGCAGTTGGACGAATCCAATATTCTATTGTAAAATTAAGTGATGATATATTTAATGATGCGTTTGAGGCAATACTTAAATAATCTCCACTACCATCAAAATACATAGAACCTGAATTATATTTCTTAGTAGCTGTATTAATACTTGTATTCCCGACAACTGTAATAGCATTATGCTGATTAGACCAATCAATAAAATCATCACCAGTTAACATCAGTGACACATTCTGCCAATACGGGTCGTATGCGTCAGTTGTGTTACCGTCTAGTAACAACGATACATTGCCCCACCAAGGGTCAGCTGATATAGTTGGAGGTATTGTTGGGAATGCTGCGGTTGGTCGAACTATTGTTCTAGCATAGCCTTTAGTAACTCGTAGGTCATCGATGTAGCCGTTTACAATAAGACCGCCATCACCCGCTCCACCAACATATTTTGAGTACACTGTATTACTATCTATACTAGCAGAACTAGTGGCAGTACCTTCCAACGTGCCATCAATATATAAATTAAAAGTGCTACCACTTCTAACTAATGCTACGTGATACCAATTATCATTAACGATATTGGTTGTTCCTGCTATAAATGGAACAGATGTTGAAATATTATAAGCACTTGAGCAAAATTTATTAGGGTACGTCGGATGATTAGCATGAATATAAAACCAGTTTGGATTAAACACGGAAGAATTAGTAGAATTACAAAAAATAGCTGCGGCACTGACAGCAGCGTTTTGTCTAAACCAGAATTCAATAGTAAAATCACCAGAACCAAATAGTAATCCAGGTGAATTTGATAAACTCAAATAATCCCCATTCCCATCAAAATACATAGCCCCAGTGCCATACTTCTTAGTAGTCGTATCAATTCTAGCATTACCGTAAGTTGTCACAGGTAATCTATAAACTGAACTATCTAATATCTCATGTGATGGTAATGCCGCAGTGGGTGGGGTGAAATTGGCTGTGTATCGAGCTACGCCTTTGGTTATGCGGAAATCATCAATGTAACCGTTTAAAGTTGAACCAGAACCCAGCCATACTTCGCCAACACTTGGCGTATTTGTGGTGTTGTTTGCACCACCAGCTGTAGTTTCAGCATCTTTAACACCATTAAGAAATATTCTAGTTGTTCCACTAGCACGAGTAACAGCAACATGAATCCATTGATTTGAAGGGAAATTAGTTACACATGATAAATTAGCAACAGGAGAACCATAGATAGCACATTGTAGTTTAGTTGTATCGCCATTTGCAGCACCTAACCCTAAGCCAAATGAACCACCACCAGCAGGACCATTACCGAAAAATTCTCCACCAGAAATACGATATGTCCAGAATTCTATTGTAAAATCGCCAGTACCAAACATACAAGTGTCAGATGCGGCAGGTCGAATATAATCACCACTACCATCAAAATAATAACTTCCAGTACCAAATTGTTTTTTAACGCTAGTGACTGAAGCTTGTCCATAAGCTGTTACAACCAATCTATTATTAGACTTATCCAGCAAATCATTACCAGTCAACAACACCGACACATTAGCAAAGTTAGTATCAACATCAGTATCACCATTTAGCAGTAATGATACTTTATCATAATATGGGTCACTAGCACCTACTACTGGATAATAACCAATCCCACCAGTTGCTGCTGCATTTATAATCTTACGATTGCTCATTATTTTAAGTCCTTACCAATCACATATCCAGTCCAAGTTGTACCAGTATCATAAGTATAAAAACCAAACGAATCTCTACCAGAAGCAGTCAAACTAGATGGAGCAGTACCACCAACCCATTTAACAGTAGAAGTACCGCCAGCAGCTACTGATAATGTCCATGTAATAGTTGCTAATCCAGCATTAGTCAAATCCAACACAAATGAACCAACTGAACCTGCAGCAGGAATATTACTTACAGTAAATGTAGTAGCATTAGCGGTTAATGTCTTGGTAAAGTACGAACCTAATGATAAATCTACGTCTAATCCAGCCATTGCTACTTTAGTTTCATAAGAACCTAATGCAGTAATAGTCTTATTAGTTAATGTTTGCGTATCAGTAGTTCCAACAATTGTACCAGTTGGAGCTGTTACTGCAGTAAATGCGCTATTTCCGCTTGCTTTAACAATACCAGTTAACGTATTTGCTCCAGTTCCTCCTTGGGCAACGCTTAATGCAGTTGTTAAGCCAGTTAATGATGTAATATCACTATTGGTTCCAGAAGCAGCCTGACCAGCTAACGTATCGCCGATTTGTAATTCTTGAATAGTAGCACCATTTAATACTACCGGATATCTTGCTGTCATTAAATTATACCTACTTGAATTGTTGATGTGTTAGCGTGATTTAATACTGGTAAATAATTGAAAGTAAACGATACATTTACAGTGTTACCTGATCTATTTAGAATAGGCACGTTTCGTGGAATTCCACTCCAAGATAAAACGGATCCATCCGTTGTTAAATATTTTCCAGTATTTGCTGATTGACTAGGTAAAGTTCCAGTGTTTGCTTTATTATAAGCCGAATTAGCAACCGATAATGCGGTATTACTTAAATCTGTATAATAAGATCCGTGTTGGCCATCTAATAAATCAGCATTTAAATTACTTATTAATGTATTTGATGCCACTGTAAACGGAGAAGTTCCAGTAGATACTGTAAATACAGCATTAGATGCAACTACCGAACCAATCTGTAATGTATCATATACAACCCCGCCAGTAAAATCTACTGTAGTTGTAGGTTCAGCTGCAACATTAGAAAATAATTTCCATACTCCATCGGTAGCATCTCTAACTAGCCCAGTATGCTGATAACGACTAGAAGTAAAATGACCTACAATACCGATATCTTGTAGGTTAGCTGGATTATCCTGTGCCATATAAATCAAAGGATCGCTAATAGACAAATTATTTGAACTTAATGTCGTTACATTACCGCCAAGATAAACGTTACCAGATACGCTTAAATCGGTAGAAATCGTAACAGAGCCTGTAATCGTACCGCCATTAGCAGAGAATTTTGTATTAGCAGTGTTATATGCTGCATTGGCTTGACCAAATGCAGTTTGAGCAAGCGTAATTGCAGAATTAGTTTGATCATAAACAGAACCTAATGGCAAATTAACCCAAGTTGCAGTAGCGCCATCTGTTGTTAAATATTTTCCACCATTGCTAGTTTGCGTTGGCAGAGAAATTGGAGCTGGGGCAGAAATCCATGTACCGTTATTTGAAGTTAATAGATTACCTTCGGTTCCAGGAGAAACTGTTCGAATAGCAGAAGTTCCGCTACCCAATAAAATGCTATTAGCTGTAAATGTATTTGCTCCAGTTCCGCCTTGAGCAACAGTAACAGTAGAAATAGCACTCATTACCGTAACAGGAGTTTCTAACAATTTCCAATTAGTTGTAGCGGTATTGTATATAAATGAAACATATGCGCCATTTATATCTAGAACATATGGAGTAGAATAAGATTCTAAATTATTACCGTTTGGCAATAAAGTTAAATTATTTACAGCAAATGTACTACCAATATCCGAAATACTAATTAACGAACCGTCGGCTGGGCTTGCAGGTAACGTAACTGAAAATGCTCCGGCAGCTGTATTACATCTAACCAATTCATTAACTGAGGCAGTATAATTTGCAGTTTTAATTGCAGTAGCGGTTATTCCAGAACCGCCTGTATTTGCTTTATTATAAGCAGCATTGGCTTGAGCAAACGCAGATTGACCAACAACCAATGAAGTGTTAGCTTGTGAATACGAAGCATTAGCTTGACCAAATGCAGTTTGAGCTATTGCGATTCCGCTATTCGCTTGAGTAAATACAGTTTGGGCTAATGTAGTCGCAGAATTAGCTGCAGTATAAGCAACATTGGCTTGAGTAAATGCAGTTTGAGCTAATATAGTTGCGGAATTGGCTGTAGTATAAGCAACATTGGCTTGAGTAAATGCGCTTTGTCCAATTACAACTCCGGTATTGGCAGTATTATATGCAGAATTAGCTTGATCAAATGCTTCTTGACCTATTGTTATTGCTGTATTCGCTTGAATATAAGCAGTATTAGCCTGACCAAATGCAGTTTGCGCTAACGTAGTTGCAAGATTAGCTTGACCAAATGCAGTTTGCGCTATTGCTATTCCGGTATTTGCCTGATTGTAAGCTGTATTTGCCTGAGTAAATGCTCCTTGACCAATAGCAATAGCCATATTTGCTTGCGTATTTGCAGAATTACTTAATCCAGTATAATAATTTGCTTGCTGACCATCTAATAAATCGGCATTTAAATTGTTAACTAATGTAACAGAATTAACAGTAAATGGAGCAGTACCGCTAGCAACATTAAACGCAGCATTAGAAGTTATTAATGAACCAATTTTAAGAGTATCATATATTACACCACCAGTAAAATCTATGGTTGATGTTGGCTCAGATGCAACGTTAGAAAACAATTTCCACATATTATCAGAAGCATCTCTAACTAATCCAGTATGCTGATAACGGTCAGATGTAAAATTCCCAACCAAACCGATATCTTGTAAGTTAGCTGGATTATCTTGAGCTAGATAAATTAACGGGTCGTTAATAGATAAATTATTTGAACTTAATGTGGTAACATTACCACCAAGATAAACATTTCCCGTAACATTTAAATCAGTTGTAATCGTAACTGATCCGGAAATTGTTCCACCATTGGCAGAAAATTTTGTATTGGCTGTATTATAAGCAGCGTTAGCTTGAGTATATGCTGCTTGACCAACTGTAATTCCAGTATTAGCTGCAGTATATGCGGCATTGGCTTGGTCAAAAGCACTTTTTCCAATTGGTTCAGAATTAGCTTGATTATATGCCGATTGAGCTATTGCTATTCCAACATTTGCCTGAGCATAAGCTGCATTAGCTTGATTAAATCCAGAGTTTGCTTGACCAAAGGCAGTTTGTGCAATTGTAATTCCGGTATTTGCCTGAGCATAAGCTGCATTTGCTTGAGAGAATGCAGTTTGAGCAATAGAAATTCCCGTATTAGCAGCAGTATAGGCTAAATTTGCTTGATTGAATCCAGAATTAGCTTGACCAAATGCTCCTTGACCTATTGTTATTCCGGTATTAGCTTGATTATATGCAGAATTAGCCTGACCAAATGCAGCCTGACCAGTTACTATTCCGGTATTGGCTTGACTATATGCAGCATTGGCTTGATTAAATCCAGAATTAGCCTGATCAAATCCTGCTTGACCAATTGTTATTCCGGTATTAGCCTGATTATATGCAGCATTGGCTTGATTAAATCCTGTTTGACTAATTGTTATTCCAACATTTGCCTGATTAAATCCAGAATTAGCCTGATCAAATCCTGCTTGACCAATTGTTATTCCGGTATTAGCCTGATTATATGCAGCATTAGCCTGAGTAAAGGCTGTTTGGCCAACGGTAATTCCAGTATTAGCCTGATTATATGCAGAGTTTGCTTGATCAAATGCAACTCCAGTTAACCCAGTATAATATGTTCCATGCTGCCCATCAAGTAAATCAGCATTAAGATTTACAACTACTGTATTAGAAGTTACTGTAAATGGCGCTGCTCCAGTAATAGAGAAATTTGCATTCGATGCTATTAATGAACCAATTTGTAATGTATCATAAATGCCATTAGTAAAATCAACAGTGGAAGTTGGTTCAGTTGATACATTGGAAAATAATCTCCAAATTCCATCACTAGCTTTTCTAACTAAACCTGTATGTTGATATGACGAATTTGTAAAATGACCAACAAAACCGATATCTTGTGTATTACCAATATTATTATTTGCTAAATAAAGTATTGGATCATTTACAATTAAATTCGTTGAACTTACTGTTGTAACATTACCGCTTAAATATACATTTCCAGAAACATTTAAATCATTAGTAATTGTTACCGATCCACAAATAGTTCCACCGTTAGCAGAAAATTTAGTATTGGCAGTATTATAAGCAGCATTAGCCTGAGAAAACGCTGCTTGACCAACTGTAATTCCAGTATTAGCAGTATTATATGCAACATTAGCCTGACCGAACGCTCCTTGGCCAATTGTAACTCCAGTATTAGCTTGATTATATGCAACATTAGCCTGACCAAATGCAGCTTGGCCAACTGCTATTCCAACATTTGCCTGAGCATAAGCAGCATTAGCTTGATTATATGCAGAATTGGCTTGACCAAATGCAGCCTGACCAATTATTATTCCAACATTGGCTTGATTATATGCAGCATTTGCCTGAGAGAATGCAGTTTGAGCTAATGTAATTCCAACATTAGCTTGACCAAATGCAGCCTGACCAGTTGCTATTCCAACATTAGCGGCAGTATAGGCTGAATTCGCTTGACTAAGCGCACTTAATCCTATCGTTGTTCCTGTATTCGCTTGCGTATATGCAGCATTAGCCTGAGAGAATGCTTCTTGGCCAATTGAAACCCCAGTATTAGCAGTTGTATATGCTAAATTGGCTTGATTAAACGCAGAACTAGTTAATCCAGTATAATACGTTCCATGTTGTCCGTCAAGGAGATCCGCATTAAGATTTGATACTAAGGTATTAGATACAACAGAAAACGGTGCAGAGCCATTTGCAGTAGAAAAAACGGCATTTGATGTATTTATCGATCCAACTTGAATTGTATCATATATTACACCAGTAAAATCTACTGTAGTTGTTGGTTCGCTAGCAACATTAGAAAAGAATTTCCAAACTCCATCTGTTGCATCCCTAACTAATCCAGTATGCTGATAATGATCGCTTGTAAAATGCCCAACAATGCCTATATCTTGAAGATTTGCAGGATTTTCTTGTGCCAGATAAATTAATGGATCATGGATAGAAAGGTTATTTGAACTTAATGTTGTAACATTTCCAGATAGATAAACGTTTCCGGTTACCGATAAATCTCCAGATAATGTTAATGATGTACCATTAGCTCTACCAATATCTGGAGTAACTAAAATCGCATTATTTGAAAATACTAATTTACCTGATCCAGTTTCATCGGAAATTATACTTGCTAATTCAGCACTACTTGTTGCAGAGAATTGTGATAATCCACGAGCAGTTAATGCAGTATATGCAGCAGGTACAGTTATAAATACATTTTTAGATCCGGATAAAAAATCAACTTTATTACCCGAATCAGAACTACTTAAAACTTGAGTTCTGATTATGGAATTATTTCCGCTTACATATGTTCCAATGCCAATTTCCCATTGAGCTCCACCAGTTAATTCAATAACATATGGAAATGAATTTCCAGGTGAAATAGCTGATGAAATACTTTGGTATCCAATTGAAGCACCATTTAATACGATCGGAACTGTTCCTGTTGTGGTGGAAGTTTCTTTTACTCTGTCGTTTAACTGTAAAGACATGCAATACTCCCATCAATAAGCGAAAAATCCATGTTATTTCCTGTAGTAAATCTAAATATAAACTATTTATTATATTTAATAAATACTTGATTATTAATCTAAGAATTTAATAGAGAGAGTATGCTAGGATTTTATTCAATTGGTTCTAACCCAATATCTTCTTCTGGTGGAGGAGAACAAAATTTTAACTGTTCGCTGAACTCATTTAGTTCATCGACAGCTAGTCTCACAACACAAATTTCTTTAAATTCTTCGGTTGCTGTGGTAACTAATATTACTGCGCCACTATCAACAAATATAACAATAGCTGCATCTATTACAGATATTCTTGTATTGAGCACAGCGTCAATTAATACCCAAATAACTATGGCTGCAGCTGCAGCTGCGCTTGCAACAAGTGGAGCGCAATTAGCCACAGAAATTAAAGTTAATAGTTCTATAATCGATATAGCTACAGCTATATCAGATCTACATACCTCTATTGAATTAAATGCAATAGATTCATGTATTGTTTCTAATCAAGCTCAATTAAATACTGGAATTGTTCTCTTAGGTTCTGCTCTAGATGTAGTAACAGCTAATTCCAATATTACAACTAATATCGCTGCAAGTGCTTCTGTAAATACAGTTGCAAATACAGTATCAGATATTACAACAAGTATTACTGTTGCTGCAGAGATAACAGATATTGCTTCTGCCGCTGCAACTACTATTCAAACAAGTATTGAGTTAAACTCCATTGATACTTGTATTGTATCTAATGCTGCATATTTAAATACCGGAATTGTTCTTCTTGGTTCTGCTCTAGATGTAGTAACAGCTAACTCCGATATAACAACAAGTATTACTGTAATTGGCTCGGCTAATACAGCTGCTAATACTGCATCAGATATCACAACTAGTATTAGACCAACTGCATCAGCAAATACTATTGCAAATACAGTTTCTGGTCTAACAACAAGTATTAAAATAGCAGGAACTATTTCTGATGTAATAGTATCAGCTAATTCCAATATTACAACAAGTATTACTGTTGCTGCAGAGATAACAGATATTGCTTCTGCTAATGCAACTACTATTCAAACAAGTATTGAATTAGCGGCTATTGATACTTGTATTGTATCTAATGCTGCATATCTAAATACCGGAATTGTTCTTCTTGGTTCTGCCCTAGATATAGCGTCAGCCAATTCTGCTCTAACGACAAGTATTCTTACCAGAGGTTCTGCTAATACAGTTGCCAATACAGCTTCTGGTTTAACAACAAGTATTACTCCTGTTGTTTCTGCTAACACTATTGCTAATACTGTATCTGGATTAACAACAAGTATTACTGTTGCCGCAGGGATAACGGATATTGTTTCTGCTAACGCAACTACCATTCAGACAAGTATTCTCGCTAGAGGTTCTGCTAATACAGTTGCTAATACAGTTTCTGGTTTATCTACAAATATTCTCGCTAGAGGTTCTGCTAATACAGTTGCCAATACAACTTCTGGATTAACAACTAGTATTCTAGCGATTGGTTCTGCTAATACAATTGCTAATACCATATCAGATATTACAACTAGCATTGAATTAGCGGCTATTGATACTTGTATTGTATCTAATGCAGCATATTTAAATACCGGAATTGTTCTTCTTGGATCTATAGAAGATGTAGTTTCTGCTAATGCAACTACCATTCAAACAAGTATTCTTGCGATCGGTTCTGCTAATACAGTTGCCAATACAGCTTCTGGTTTAACTACCAGTATTCTTGCGATCGGTTCTGCTAATACAGTTGCCAATACAACTTCTGGATTAACAACCAGCATTCTTGTTAGAGGTTCTGCTAATACAATTGCTAATACCATATCAGATATTACAACTAGTATTCTAGCAAATAGCTCTATATTTACTGAAGTTGGTATATCTTCTCCAAATTTAATTACACAAATACAACTTGCTGCAAATTTACAAGTAAGTATTGATGGTACAATATCACAAGGAAGAATAGTACCAGTAACTGTATACTCAAGATCAACAGCATCGGGTAATTTATTTACTAGAGTATTATTCAATGCTGCAAGTATTGCTAATACAACTGGCTCTGCTGCACTAAGAACTCGTATTAGATTAGCATCTATTGATCAATGTGTTGTTTCTAATCAAGCAGAATTAAGTGTACAGTCAATAGTACGTGGAAATTTAAAAGTTTCTTCAGTAGTAACGGCTAATCTTACAAATAATATAACGCTTGCCGGTGAGATAACAAATTCTTCGGTGGCAACTGCAGGATTATCAACTGCAATTAAATTAGCATCAATTGATTCTTGTGTTGTATCAAATGCAGCTCAATTAAATACAGGTGTTGTTCTTCTTGGTTCAGTAACTTCTCAAGTAACAGTTAATCCTGTTAGATTAGTAACATCTATTACCACAACAAGTAATGTAGTAAGCATTTCCTCTGCAACTTCTAATCTACTTACCAATATTAAACTTGAATCAATTGATTCTTGTGTTGTATCAAATGCAGCTCAATTAAATACAGGTGTTGTTCTTCTTGGTTCGGTAACTTCTCAAGTAACCATTAATCCTGCTGAATTAGTTACTAATGTTGCATTAGGTGCATCTATTTCCGATGTAACAAGTGCAACGGCTAATCTACTTACCAATATCCAATTAGCCTCAATTGATTCTTGTGTTGTATCTAATGCAGCTCAATTAAATACAGGTGTTGTTCTTCTTGGTTCGATAACCAATGTTTCTGAAATTGATGCTAACTTAACAACACAAATACCACTTAATGCAAATCTAGATAATATTGCATCGGCCAATGCTAGTACATTGGTTACCAATATCCAATTAGCCTCAATTGATTCTTGTGTTGTATCTAATGCAGCTCAATTAAATACAGGTGTTGTTCTTCTTGGCTCAGTAGTTGATATAACATCTATCTCTGCTGACTTAACAACACAAATACC
>CAZYEM010000115.1:0-1601 GCA_964646395.1 uncultured Bacteroides sp. | reverse complement strand
TTGGCTCAGTAGTTGATATAACATCTATCTCTGCTGACTTAACAACACAAATACCACTTAATGCAAATCTAGATAATATTGCATCGGCTAATGCTAGTACATTGGTTACCGATATTAAACTTGAATCAATTGATTCTTGTGTTGTATCTAATGCTGCTCAATTAAACACAGGTATTGTTCTTCTATCTGATACAGTAGTAATTGATGTTCAGGCTAATTCAAATCTATTAACTGAAATTCCGCTTGATGTAAATATAATCTCCAATGTTAGTATATCTTCTCCTGAATTAATAACTGAAATATATTTAGATATCGCAGCTCTAAGCTCTGTTAATGTAAATGCAAATCTGATATTACCGGAAATTGTACTAGAATCTGAGACGCTTATTGTAAATGCTGCTATTCTCTATGTTCCGGTTATTACGACTAGCATTACTATAGAGGCTAATGTTGCAGCTGAATCGCTTGCCTCGGCTGAATTAACAACTGAAATATATCTTGGGGCTGAAGACTCTTGTATTGTTGCAAATCTTGCGCAATTAAATACAGGTATTGTTCTTCTATCTGATACGCTAATCGCTGATGTATCTGCTCAGGGTGATATCTCTACTGGGATTAAATTATCTAAACATCTTGCTGTAAATGTAATATCTACCCAAAATCTTACTACTGCGGTTGTTCTTAATGCGCATATATCCTCTAATAATTCTTGCTCTGTTCTTCTTGCTGATCTTCTGGCTAGAAAAGATTATGGTAATGAATTAAAAATACTAGTGGTTAATAATGATAATAATAATCTAGTGCATGTAAATCAACAAGTAGTTTGTATAGAAAAAAATATGCAGCAAAATATTCTGATTAAAACTCAAACTAAAGATACTATTATACAAATTAAATTATTATAAAGGTAATAAAATGCAAATCTATTCTCCTACTACTAAAGGTCCGCTGAAAATAACTGGCTATATTGATCCAGATGATAATACTAAAATCTCTGTGTATTGGGGTGCCCCTCTGTTCTCTCCGCTAACCATCTATCGCCAAGGTGATATCTGTCGTCCATCTACGGATAATGGCTACTACTATCAATGTACTACCAATGGAACTTCTGGCTCTACTCAACCAACTTGGAATCAAGAAGAAGTTACTTGGGGTACTGCTATCTTTGCTGCCATTCCATGGAATCTGTGGCTGCTTCCTGATGAAATATTGACAGCCTCAAATTGGGTGGCTAGTAATAATGCTATTAATATTGCTACCAGTACCTTTAATGACTATAAAGCAACTGTCTTTGTTTCTCAAATTCCAAATACTCTTGTGGATTTTCATCTAACAAATAAAGTTACTAAAGCTAATGGTGAAACTATCTCTAGAAGTTTTGTCTATAAATTGAATCAACAATAACATCGCCCTATTATAGAGCGAACTTGGGAATACTCGCTCTATTATAGAGCGATCTATATGTATTTGGCGTATCTCGCCCTATTATAGAGCGAATATAAATAGGGCGCGTGATGTAAGGCGCAATAGAATAATTTAATAAAGTGATTTAGTAAGTATTGGAAATTCTCGAGAATCTTCGAGAATCTTCGAGAATCTTC
>CAZYEM010000114.1:0-12567 GCA_964646395.1 uncultured Bacteroides sp. | reverse complement strand
GGTAATTATTATCTTAATAATTTTATTGGCAAGACCCAGTGCAATAACAGAAACGTCAGAAAGAATAATAAAATATAATACTTTTTATGAAGTTCCTGCACCTTTCAGTTTTGTAATTGAAAATTCAAAATTAGAGGTTATACAACAACAGGATTTCGAATTAAATGTAAAAATAGAAGGTAATGAAATTCCTGATGAGATATATTTAATTGCAGATGGGATTAAAAACAAACTTCAAAAAATAAATACAGTTAATTTTAAGTATACCTTTAAAAATATACAGAAGGACATAAATTTTCAGTTAACTGCTGCAGAGATAAAATCCAAACCATATCTGTTAAATGTAATTCCGAAGCCTATAATATTGAATTTTGATATTAAATTGAATTATCCGGCTTATACCGGCAAAAAGGATGAAGTTTTAGATAATATTGGAGATATGGTTGTGCCGGATGGGACCAAGGTTGAATGGCGATTTGTTACACGTGAAACATCACTGCTAACTTTCTTGTTTGGAGATAAAAGTATATTGTTGTCTCCAAAAGGGGATAATATTTTCACTTATTCATCACTTTTAAGGAAATCTTTTTCCTATGCAATAAAACCTGAAAATAAAAGAATGAAATTAAATGATTCACTGGTTTATTCGGTAAATGTAATTCCCGATGCTTATCCAATGATTCAGGTTGATGAAATGAAAGATTCATTATATGAAAAAAGACTTTACTTTAGGGGCGTAATTAAGGATGATTATGGCTTTAATAAGGTATTGTTTTACTACAGTAGTTATAATATTAAAGACACTTCCGAAAGACTGCAGAAAGTTTTGGAGATACCAGTTAATAAAGCGATGAATCAACAGGAGTTTTTTCATTATTTTGATATGGAAAATTTAGTTACTCAACCAGGCGATCAAGTGGAATATTTTTTTGAGGTTTATGATAATGATGGTATTAATGGAAGTAAAGTTTCCCGTTCTCAAAAAATGGCATTTAAAGCTCCAACATTAAATGAAATTGAGAAAAAGACAGATGATAATAATAAAGAGATAAAGGATGAAATGGAAAAAATAATCCGTGATGCTCAAAAACTTCAAAAACAAATTAAAGATTTAAACAAAAAACTGATTGAAAAAAAAGCTTTAAACTGGGAAGATAAAAAGCAAATAAAAGAATTATTGGAAAAGCAAAAGGAAATCAAGGAATCAGTCGAAAAAATAAGTTTGCAAAATAAAGAAAATTCTATCAAAGAACAGCAATATAAAAAGCTTAATGAGGAAATTGCAATTAAACAAAAGGAGCTTGAAAAATTGTTTCAGGAAACAATGACAGATGAAATGAAAAAGATGATGGAGGAGTTGCAAAAGCTTATGGAGAATGTTGAAAAAGACAAAGTAGGAGAAATGCTTGATAAAATGAAACTAAATGCTGAAGATATTTCCAAGCAATTAGACAGAAATCTTGAGGTATTTAAACAGTTGGAATTTGAAAAGAAATTAACTGAAAATATTGACAAACTTGATAAATTAGCTGCAGAACAAAAAAAGTTAGCTGAGGAAACAGCTGAAGGAAAAAAATCTGCTGATGAATTGAAAAAATCACAGGAAGATCTTAATAAAAAGTTTGATGATTTTAAGAAAAGCATGGATGATTTGGAGAAAAAGAATAAAGAACTTGAAAATCCCAATGATTTAAAGCGTGATGAAAGTAAAGAAGATGCGATAAGTCAGGAACAGAAAAACAGTTCTGATGCATTGGAAAACAAAAAAAACAGCAAAGCTTCAAAATCTCAAAAGAGTGCAGCTCAACAAATGGAGGAAATGTCTGAAAAAATGAAAGACATGCAGGAAGAAATGGAGCAGGAACAGATGGGAGAGGATGTTGAAACTATAAGAGCCATAATGAAGAGTTTGCTTAAAATATCTTTTAGGCAGGAAAATATAATTAATAAATCGCAACAGATTTCAGTAAAAGATCCAAAATATCAGGAAATAATAAATGATCAGAGTAATATAAAAGACGATTTAAGAATGGTTGAAGATTCACTTCTGGCATTAAGCAAGAGACAAATAAAGATACAACCTATCATTAACAAAGAAATTTCAGCTATTAATGATAATGTTGAAAAAGCATTAAATGAACTTTTGGGAATGAATACAATAGGTTATTTTGGAAATGTTCAGAATCAGAATGCAATAAGTCGCCAGCAATATGTTATGACTTCCGTAAATAATCTCGCATTGCTATTGAATGAATCTATGGAACAAATGAAGCAGGAAATGAACTCAAAGAAGAAAGATGGAAAAGGTAATAAATCCTGTTCAAAACCCGGTTCAGGTCAAAAGTCATCTAAATCAATGAAATCAATGCGTCAGATGCAGGAAGAGTTGAATAAACAATTGGAACAGATGAAAGCTGGCAAGAAACCGAATGGGCAAAAGCAAGGGCAAAATCAATCGATGAATGAGCAGCTGGCAAGAATGGCAGCTCAGCAAGAAGCAATCAGAAGGCAAATGCAACAATATATGGATGAACTAAAAAAGCAAGGAGAAAAACCTGGTAATGCCTTAAATGATTTAATGAATCAAATGGAAAAAACCGAAACAGATTTAGTAAATAAATTAATTTCTCAGGAAACTTTAAATCGACAACAGCAGATTTTAACACGATTATTAGAACACGAAAAAGCAGAGCAAAAGCGGGAACAAGAAGAAAAAAGAGAGTCTACAGAAGCAAAAGAACAAAAATTTAGTAACCCAAATTTATTTTTACAGTATAAGAGAATTAAATCAAACGAACAGGAAATTTTAAAATCTGTGCCTCCTGTTATGAATACGTTTTACAAAAATAAAGTAAATGAATATTTTTACAACTTGCAATAAATGAATATTTTAAAAGAATTAAGCATTGCTTCAAGTCTCAACAATATAAATCTTGTTCAACGATTTGTTGAAGAGGTTTGTGATGAGTTTAATATCAACAATTCCTATTTTGGAAATATTTCTGTAGCCATAAATGAGGCAATTAGAAATGCCATAATTCATGGGAATAAGCTAGATGAAAACAAGAACGTTTTTATTGCCTTTGGGCGTAAAAATGATGCGTTGATTTTTGTAATTAAAGATCAGGGTATAGGTTTTGATTATCATAATTTGATTGACCCTACAGAGGAAATTGGAGATAATATTGGTACTGGAATTTTTCTAATCAATTTATTATCCGATAATGTTAGTTTCTCTGATAACGGAAGTACAATTGAAATTTCTTTCTTTGTAAAGAGTATTAATCAAAGCCTGGCAAATGAAAGAGCAACTATTTTTGGTGCTTATAAATGCCAAAGAGTTGTTAGAGAATTTAAAAAATCAAGATAAAATGTCCGCTATTTCATTTTTTAATGAAGATATAGATTTTGTTTTAACTCAAAAAGGGGTTATAAAAAAATGGATATCTGATGTTATTTCTCTAGAAGGAAAGACAAAAGGGAATATAAGTTTTATTTTTTGTAATGATGAATATCTTTCGAAAATAAATATTGAATATTTAAAACACGATACGTTTACAGATATTATTACATTTGATTACACCGAAGATAATTATGGTAAAATTAGTGGAGATATTTTTATAAGTATAGAACGTGTTAAAGAAAATGCAGAAAAATTAAATATTTCATTTATTAATGAACTACATCGCGTGATGATACATGGTATTCTTCATTTAATGGGATATAAAGATAAAACGAAAGCCAATAAAATCCAAATGCGACTAAAAGAAGATAAATGCTTATCTTTGCAAAAAAACAACTAAATTGATCTTGGGTTGTTAATACAATTTACATTCTTAATATACAATTTACTTCTGTAAATTTTGAATTTAAGAAAGTTAACTAATATTTTTTTTACAAGTTTCACGTGAAACATAAAAGTAATAGTTAATAAGAATTTATAGTGAATTATATACATTATATTAGAATGATAATTGTAAATTTCATAGAAAATTTTTAAGTTAGGAATTTAATGTTTAAAAAATACGATATTATTGTAGTTGGTGCTGGTCATGCGGGTTCTGAAGCGGCAGCAGCAGCAGCTAATTTAGGGTCAGCAGTTTTGCTGATTACCATGAATATGGATACAATTGCACAGATGTCGTGTAATCCTGCAATGGGAGGTGTTGCTAAGGGGCAAATTATAAGAGAAATTGATGCTTTGGGTGGTTATTCTGGAATTGTAGCTGATAAAACAATGATACAATTCCGTATGTTGAATCGATCAAAGGGCCCTGCTATGTGGAGTCCTCGTGCTCAAAGTGATCGCATGATGTTTTCTGCAGAATGGAGAAGAATGCTTGAGAACACTCGAAATATCGATTTTTGGCAAGATACTGTTGTTGGGTTAGAAGTTGAAAATAATAAGATTACAGGTGTAAAAACAGGAATGGGATTATCAATTCAAGCAAAAGCAGTAATTCTTACAAACGGAACTTTTTTAAACGGACTAATTCATATTGGAGAAAAACAATTTGGTGGAGGAAGAATAGGTGAGAAAGCTTCTTTTGGATTAACAGAATCTCTTATTAATTTTGGTTTTGAAGCTAAAAGATTGAAAACCGGTACACCAGTTAGGGTTGATGGAAGAACTATTGATTTTTCAAAACTTTCTGAACAAAAAGGTGATGATATACCAGGAAAATTTTCATTTACTAATACCTTACCTCTAACTAAGCAAAAAAGCTGCTTTTTAGCTTACACATCATTGGATGTTCATAATGTTTTAAGGACTGGCTTTGAAAAATCACCAATGTTTACAGGACGTATTCAGGGTCGTGGTCCACGTTATTGTCCATCAATTGAGGATAAAATTGAAAGATTTGCAGATAAAACAAGACATCAACTATTTATTGAACCACAAGGTTGGGATACAATTGAATATTATATTAACGGATTCTCTTCTTCTTTACCAGAAGATATTCAATTTAAAGCATTAACAACAATTGTTGGCTTTGAAGATGCCAAAATAATAAAGCCAGGTTATGCTATTGAATATGATTATTTTCCACCTACTCAATTAAGATATACTTTAGAAACAAAACTTATAGAGAATTTATATTTTGCTGGTCAGATTAATGGAACTACTGGTTATGAAGAGGCTGCTGCTCAAGGTTTAATTGCTGGAATTAATTCACATTTAAAACTTAATAATGAACCTGAATTTATTCTCAAACGATATGAAGCATATATTGGTGTTTTAATTGATGATTTGATTACAAAAGGAATTGATGAACCTTACAGAATGTTTACTTCAAGAGCAGAATATAGAATTTTATTGAGACAAGATAATGCTGATTTACGTTTAACTCATCTGTCGCATAATATAGGTTTAGCTTCTCAGGAAAGGTTGGAAATGGTTAATTATAAAAAAGAAACTTATGAAAAAATTGTGCATTTTATTAAAAATACCAGTGTAAATCCAATCGAGATTAATCCTATTCTTGAAAAGGCTGAAACTCCAATATTAGTTCAAAAAGCAAAACTTGGAAATTTATTATTACGACCACAACTAACTATTTTTAATTTAATAGATGGGGTTGATTCTCTTAGATCGTTTGTTTCTGAAATTGGGGAAAATAATCATGATATTTTGGAAGAAGCCGAAATTTTTATTAAATACGAGAGTTATATTAGCAAAGAGCAAGAAATAGCTGAAAAATTAAGTAAATTTGAAGATATTACTCTTCACGATAATTTTGATTATAATAAATTAAAATCACTTTCCTTTGAAGCACGTGAAAAGCTTTCGAAAATAAAACCAAGTACGATAGGTCAGGCATCTCGAATTTCTGGAGTTTCTCCCTCTGATATTTCTGTTTTGATTGTTTTTTTGGGGAGATAGATTTTATTATCTATTTAAATAATGTGCTATTTAAAAATTAGTTGATAATTGTAAAAAATGAGTTTCAAATAAAACCTTTTTTTAGCAAATATCACATACAATAAATTACATTAGTAATTTTTTCATTTTTTTGAAATAAAGTTTTTTGATAAGATTCTTGAAATAAAAATTAATTTAAAAAAACAAAGTAAATGACGATATTTAATAATTTCTCCTTACTTTCGCAATAATATGTTTAAAAAAATATTTCATTAAATTTAATGACGAAATAATGACTTTAGGAGTTGTTTGATGATTAAGGCTCAAAAAATAAAAATGATTCGTTATAGAGCTTTATTTAAAGTCATTTTTTTTGAATATTTTTATAATTTTTAGAAAATTATTGTAAAATGCATTTTAATTTTAAAGCATATCATTATAAATTATTTTTTTCAATTGTATTTTTTTCAATTGCATTTTTGTTCTTTTATGTTCAGAAGAAAAATAATACAATTGATACAATTCAAAATAATTTACAAAAGGAAATTATTGCTAAAGAAAATATTTCAGAAAATTATTTTCAGAAAATTATAGATAACTACTCACCTAATAATCGTTGGTCTAAAATCCAGAAAACGATTCCTGAAAATTTATTTTCAAAAGAAGGGTTAGCCTATTTTATTTTTGAAGATGATAAATTGGTTTTTTGGTCAGATAATTCAATTCCACTTTCAAAAGTTAATATAAATGATAAAAATAAAATAGTAAAACTTGAGAATGGATATTACAGAATATATATAAAGAAATTTGAAAAATACAATATTCTTTGTTTGTCATTAATCAAAAATGAATTTACTTATCAAAATGATTATCTTGTAAATGGATTTTTTAAAGGATTTGATATTCAAAATGATATTAGTATTAATCTTGAAAAAAGCAATAATCAGCTATATTCGGCTTCCGGTGATTTTTTGTTTTCCATCGAAAAAAACAGTGCTTTAAACATCAGCGAGAAATATATATATATAATTTTAATTCTTTGTATAATAGGATTTATTTTTTTTAGTTCATTTTTATTTATTATATGGGACGAAAAAAGATTATTATCTAATTTTCCATTAATTAAATTTTTATTGTTCTTTTTGGTAATAGTCAGTTTAAGAATAATTATTTTCTATTTTAATTTTCCTTCATTATTATATGATTCCAAGTTATTTAGCCCATATTATTATGCTGCTTCTGAATATTTGCCTTCTCTTGGTGATTTACTTATAAATGTATGTATTTTTTTGTTTTTCTCTTATGTTTTTTTTACAAAAGTAAAGATAGGAAAACACTTATATAATGCTTCAAATATAGTTAAATCAATAATATCGGTTACAGTTTTGTTTACAATTATCACTTTATTTTACTATTATGTTATCCTATGTAAAAGTATAGTAATAGATTCCAGTATACAAATGGTAATGAGTGATATATTCGAGCTAACTTTTGAAAGTATTGTTGGTTCATTTATTATTTTCTCCCTAAGTGTTTCGTTTATTTTATTTTCGCTTAAGCTATTTAATATTAGCAAGATAGTTTCAAAAACGTATCGTAAACAAGTTATAAGTTTTATTATTTCTGCTGCTTTATTTATTTTATTTCCATTTCAGGTATTTTGGAAAGAAGGGTTTTTTTATCCATTATTTCTAATCCTATTTCTTTGTTTCTTATTTATATTTGATATTTTTAAAGAAAAAATAAATAGTTTTCAACAAATATTTATCTTAATTCTATTTTTTTCGTTTTTCTCAACATTTACTTTTTATAAGTATAATGATACTAAAGAAAAAGATAAAAGAAAATTATTAATTCAAAAAATGTCCGCCGAAAATGATCCAATTGCAGAATATCTTTTTAAAGACGTAATGCACAAAATACAATCAGATACATTGATAAAGAAAAAATTAAAAAATTTTTATCCTGAAGATTCTATTGTTAATTATTTAAAATCAACATATTTTAAAGGTTATTTAAGTAAATATTCAGAACAGGTTACTTTGTGTAAAGATTTCCAATCACTTATATTAAATACCAACAATATTAATGTGAATTGTGATAAATATTTTTATGATAAAATTACATTAAATGGATTTCCTACTCAAACTGAAAATTTTTATTCTCTTGATTATGGTAGCGGAAGTAACAGTTATATTGCTGTAATAAGGTATTTTGAAAACGAAAACGACTCTTTGCTCAGGACATCACTTTATATTGAAATGGATGCAAAATTTATATCAAAGGATTTGGGATATCCGGAATTATTAATCGATAAAAAATTAAATATTTTACATGATATTAGTGATTATTCTTATGCAAAATATGTTAATAAACAGTTAGTTAAAAGATTTGGAAAATGTTTTTATGAGAATAAGTTGGTAGAGAAAAATGATACAACAGGATTTCGTTTGTTTGAAATGGATGGATATAATCACATGTTATATAATGTTAACAAACGCATTGATTTTATTGTGAGTAAACAGAAAGTAAATATGTTAGAAAGATTAGCCCCCTTTTCAAATATATTTATAACTTTTTCTATTTGTTTTTTTATTTTATTATTATCAACTACTTATTTCAGACAAATTTTGCCAGTGGTTTTTAATTTCAAAACCCGATTACAAATATCCATTCTGAGTATTATTTTAATTTCTTTTTTAATTATTGGAGCAACAACATTGGTCTATATTTCAAAATTGAATAATGATAAAAATACTGAATTATTAACAGAAAAGACACATTCAGTATTAGTTGAGCTCGAACACAAGTTTGGATATATTCAAAATATTGATCCAGGAATGACATCTCTAATAAACGAAATGTTAGTAAAATTATCAAATGTATTCTTTACAGATATTAATTTATATAATACAGACGGTAAGCTGATTGCATCTTCCAGAATGCAAATATTTGATGAAGGTTTAATTAGTACTCAAATGAATCCAAAAGCATTTTTTGACTTAAGAATTAAAAGCAAAACTCAATATGTTGATAATGAAAATATTGGGAAAAATGAATATTTGTCTTCTTATATGCCTTTTAGAAATATTGATAATAAATTAATTGCATATATTAATTTACCTTATTTTGCCAAACAAGGGGATTTAAAAAGAGAAATATCCTCTTTCTTAAAAGCGTATTTAAATATTTATCTTTTTTTAATAATAATAGCTGTTTCCATTGCTTTATTTGTTTCTAATTATATAACTCGTCCGTTGAAATTGATAATCAATAGTTTGGGAAATATTAAATTAGGCAAAAAAAACGAAAAAATTCAATGGAATAGTAATGATGAAATTGGAAATTTGATAATTGAGTATAATAGCATGATTGATCAATTAGCAATAAGTGCTGATAAGCTGGCGAAATCAGAGCGAGAAGTTGCTTGGCGTGAAATGGCCAAGCAAGTAGCTCATGAGATAAAGAATCCATTAACTCCAATGAAGTTAAGTATTCAACATTTACAACGTGCATGGAATGATAAAGTACCGGATTGGGATGATAGATTAAAACGGTTAACAAATACAATTGTTGAGCAGATAGATTCTCTTTCGTTTATTGCATCAGAGTTTTCTGATTTTGCAAAAATGCCACGATCTGATTTTGAAAAAATTGATATTTCCATTGCTTTAGCGAAAACAATAGATTTATTTAAGGTTAGTTGCGAGAATAATATAAAATTTACAATAAATATTACTGATGATTGTTATATTTATGCTGATAAAAAGCAAATGCTTAGAGTCTTTAATAACCTGATTAAAAATTCAATACAAGCAATTTCAAGCAATAAAGAAGGAGAGATTCTTATTTCGTTATATAAAGAAAATGATTTCTGTTTTATTACATTTACAGATAATGGGATTGGTATTGACACATTACTTCAGTCAAGGATTTTTTCTCCTTATTTTACAACTAAGTCAGGTGGAACTGGCTTGGGTTTGGCTATGGTAAAGAATATTATTGAGAATATGGATGGTAAAATTTGGTTTGAATCTGAAAAAGAATCCGGAACCACTTTTTTTATTCAATTAAAGCTGTATATTCAGTGAGGCTATTTCCATTTTAAAGTGCTGATTAAATAATCTATATCGCTTTCTAAAAACTCAATAACCGGTGCAAGTGAATCGTTTTGAGGTTTCATATTAAAATATAAAGCTCCTCGCAAAAAATGTTTGTTTTTGTCTGTTACAAAAAACTGATAAGGTGATGCAACTTCATTTCCTTTTATATTATAAACAATACTATATACCTGTTTTTCCTCATTTTCATAAATCTTTTCCTTTATCGATGAAGCTTTTGAAATATGTTTATCCACAAATTTTCTGGAACTTTCAATTAAGCTGTCAAGATTATTTGTTAAGGGTTTATATGTTAAATGTATAGTGGCATTATAATCAGGAAAATGTATATTTATCCAGTATTTTTCAGCATTTGATTTATTATCCCGCTTAATTAATGCATAAGTTGGATAATCAAATGAATATGGGAATGTTCCATCAAAAACCTGATACGTTTTTTTTGGTAAATCTATTCTAAAGTAAGCTTTTGGTTTTGGTGTGTAACTCTCATTGTTACAAGAAGAAAATCCTATTAAAAAGATAATGATTATAGTAAAAACAGATTTTTTTGTCATTTTATGTTTAAATGGCTTTAAAATTAAATAATTTGACAGTAAAAATAAATCTTTACTATCAAATTATTATATTAAGTTTCAATTTCAAATAACTTCATTATTGTTGATTATCTTTAAAAGAGAACCTATAGATTTAAATTGCTCTAAAAGCAGAAACGAAATTAAATTGTAATTTCTTAGAATGGCAAATCGTCATCAGGTGTTGTTCCACTAATTGATTCTGGTGGAGGCATCGCTCCGGGATCATTGTAACCTGTATTTGGTTTGTTATCAAGCATTAAAAAGTTGTCTGCTACAATTTCTGTAAAGTATCTTTTTACACCGTCCTTGTCGTCATAGGAACGAGGTTTGATACGTCCTTCTATGTAAACTTTACTTCCTTTATGAAGGTATTTTTCAGCTACATCAGCTAAACCTCTCCAGACAATAATGTTATGCCAATCGGTTTGTTCTACTTTAGTTCCATCTTTAGCTTTATAAGATTCTGTTGTAGCTAATGAAAAAGCTGCTTTTTTTACATCGTTTCCAATGTTTGTAATTTCGGGATCTTTTCCTAAATTCCCAATTAAAATAACTTTGTTAACTCCGGCCATTTTTTTGTTTTTTAAATTAATACTAATTTTAGTTATAATGACAATACAAACTTACATACTTTTTTTAATATAAATCATTTTTTTTAATATAAATCGAAAATTTAACAAATTAATTTTTATGTGCTTTAAAATTAGAGTGATAAATAATCTTCAACATAATTTTCTATTAATTTGGGTAATGGATAATCTTTTAGTTGCTTAACTGGTATTAATATATAATTTGTTTTTTCATTAATTTCTTGTTCTGTTTCAATTTCAATAAAAGTTGCATAAATAGTTTGATGAGTAAGCTGATGTTTTATTGATGAGCTTATTTTGTTGATTGTAAAATTATTATGAATTAATAGCTTTGATATAATATTGAAAATAGTATCTTTTAATGAAATTTGCAACTTAGATTCAACTAATGGAAAATCGTAAAGATTTTTCCAGATATCATTTTTTATACGTTTATTAATGTAAATATATTCCTGATTATTTTTTTTGATTTTAATTACTATGTAATAAAAAAACCGGTCTTTGGGTTTATTAATTTTTATTTTAACAGGATAATTTAATTGGGTTTTATTTTTAAAAGCAAAACAATGGTTATTAATCGGGCAACTTTCGCAATCCGGATTCAAAGGTTTGCAAATCAGAGCACCTAATTCTATTAGAGATTGGTTAAATATATCAGGTTGATTCTTATCAATTAATGATAGAACAATGTTTTTGATTTCATTTTTACCTTTAACAGAATTTATTGGTTTTTCAATTTCATATAATCGTGAAATTACTCTTTGAACATTTCCGTCAATTGCAGGATAAGGTTTCTTAAAAGCCAAAGAAGCTATTGCTCCAGCTGAATATTCTCCAATTCCTTTCAGATTAAGTATATCTTCATATTTATCGGGAAAAACACCATTAAATTCTTTCATAATATGTTTTGCTGCCGAATGGATATTTCTCGCTCTGGAATAGTATCCCAAACCTTGCCAAATAATTAATACATCTTGCTCTTCCGAATTAGCAAGTGTTTTGATATCCGGAAATCGATTAATAAATTTCCTGAAATAATCATAACCCTGGTTTACTCTGGTTTGTTGTAAAATAACTTCAGAAATCCATATATAATAAGGATTTTGAGTGTTTCTCCAAGGCAAATCTCTTTTGTGAATATTATACCAATTAAATAAGTTGTTTTTTAAATTCATTTGTTAATATATATGTTAATGTATTAGAAGTTAGAGAAATAATAAAAAAACAATACAATTTGCTATAATAAACACAAAATCAGCACTTTTTGTTGAAAAAAAACAAATAATAATTTTATTTAAAAATGATAAATTTACAAGAAAGTATTAAAAACAAATTTATATTGAGTGAATTAGAAAAAAAAAATAATAAAAAAAATGGAATAGGTTATAAATTTTTATTATTTTTGCAAACTATAAATA
>CAZYEM010000113.1:12067-12673 GCA_964646395.1 uncultured Bacteroides sp. | reverse complement strand
GTCGCCAAAGCACTCGCACCATTTCGTGATCGTCTCCTAGGCAACGAACCAAGCGGTGGTACCTTTCATCGACAATCTCAAGAGAGCATTCTTCTTATTAATCCAATTACGGACTACAGTGGTAAAGTACTTCTTTTTAGTAATGCGAATACATCAGGATTTCGCGAGTCCACGATGCCATTTGAATCCTATGATGATTTGGATTTTCTAGTGAATTTACGATTAACATCAAGTGGCAATAGTGATACAGCAAGTTTTGGTGTAATGGAATCTACTGATTATTTTATGAACCTTTCTGAAGACCGAAAAAGCAGTGTCCTTGAACAAACAAAAGCAAAATGGACGATTTGTCTCCCCCGCAATCCATCCATTCCCGTCACACAAGCAGTATATGATGCGATTACAAAAAAATACGGTGTTCATTGTGTTCCTGCGAATCTATTTGATGGAGAAGCAAGCAAATTCTTATTTACTGATGATCTCTTTAAAAAATATGGATTTCGTCCCAAACCATGTCCAGATCTTAATAATAGTGATACATGTCTATGCTTTATTCCACCTGTTAAAGTGGTAGCAGGAATACCCAGCGAGTCATTGAATGCTGCT
>CAZYEM010000113.1:8163-12057 GCA_964646395.1 uncultured Bacteroides sp. | reverse complement strand
AGGTAATTTGAGAATGCCATCTATGTAATAATTATATTGCCTGCGCCTACAAATTTGAAATAGAATATCTGCATCAATAGAGTGCGACCATGTCTTCTACCCCCTTCACGCGTCAAGCTTTCCATGTACTTCTTCATAACTATACCACTCCCGAGTCTCTCCTTCAACAAATGGTAGATTCTCCTAACGCCATTATTACCTACGTGGATGCTAATGAAGAAATGTGGTCCTTTATCGCTCGTCGCCGTTGCCGACTCTTTCTTCTTGCCAAAACAGGAGAAATGAAAAAATACGAAGACATCTATTGCAGCGCCACTCTCTAAGAGGCATGGACCTTATTGAATACGCTTCACAATATAATCGACCATCCCCTCTAATGTAAACCAATGTCTATTTTTTTTCATTGATAACACCATGTTTTCATACGTTTCCGTCGAAATGGATGAAAGAATGTCATGTAAATGAGGCAACTCGTTTTTAGAAATGGAAATGGAAAAGGTAGAATAATCCAGTATTTCTCGATACGGTAACCATTCGATGTCATCCCATACATACACAGGAATCGTATCGAGTAACATCGCTTCAAAGAAACGGAAAGAACTACGTCCATATCCACGTGGCGCCAAACAAAATTTGGATTGTAGAGTTTGCTCGATAAAGAGTGAAGCATCCTGTTCCTTTACCGAAGAAGACCATACTCTTTTTCCATTCCATACAATGTCTTTTTGAAGAGTACGAAACATCTCTTCTCTTAGAGGATGTGTGGTATAGGTTCCTACAAATGATGCGAGTTGTGTTTTTGGACATCGTGGTTCTGATAAAAGACGTTCAGTGGTATCTTCATAAATCAGTGGTAAGGGTATGGTTCCTGTACATGCCCCAAAAATGATGGTATTCTTTGGAATCTTCAATTGCGGACCATCATCATGCTGAACAATGGTCATGTATTGAGTATGTGGTGGAAGGGAGGAGAGAGCATGATCTAAAATGATTTGATATTTGGATTTCATGGAGGCGAACCCTGGATGATTTTGAAGATTTGTCCAAAAGATGGGAAGATAGACCATGTCGGTTTGAATATCATCCTTTTTTGATGATAGCATTTCATAGCAATATTCTTCCATATAACGCCCTTTCTTAAAAGGAGGATAGACATGAGAGGTATTAATACGAAATTGTTTTCCAATATCAAGAATGCGAAGGGGCATCTTCTTACTATATCATGCCTTTTCTTTAGTATGCGGGTGAGGTACACTCTTTCTATCTAGTCTCATTAGATGGAATCCGATATTGAACAGACGCATATTTCATCAACGTATTTTGATAAAAAACAATTTCAAAAGCAAATCGCTATTATTAAACAGGCTTCCGAACTCGCTCAACGGAAGACGGATTATGCCTCCGCACACAACGACAACATTTTGCGCGCGATCGAAGTAGTAGAAGAGTTCTTACGAAAGAAACATCGTCTTTGTTATGGTGGTCAAGCCATCAATGCCCATTTGCCTGCCAAATACAAATTCTATGATCCCGAATATTCCATACCCGATTACGATTTCTTCACTCCTTCTCCCGAAGCAGATATTACACTCATCATTAAAGATTTAAGGAAGGCTGGATTTACAGATATTGCGGCTCGTGAAGGAATGCATGAAGGTACCATAAAGATTTATGTGGAATACATTCCTGTCGCGGATATTACTCAGATTGATCCAAAATTATATCGCATTTTATCAAAACGTGAATATCGCAATGATGGAATTTCCTATTTGGATGTGAATTCTCTTCGTATGTTGATGTATTTGGAACTCAGTCGACCTCGTGGTGAAGTAAGACGATGGGAAAAAGTCTTCGAACGATTGATGTTATTGAACGAATTTTCTCCGATCAAGAAATGTATCAAAAAACGTTATTTGTTTAAAAATGGATTAACAAAAGAAGAAGCCGAAACGACTCTTGATTTTATTATTAAACAAAAACGTGTCTTTGCTGGTGCTGACCTCGCCTCTTTTTATCAAAGTGCCCGTCGCAATCGTACCATTCATACGGAATGGATTCTTAGTAGTAAGAAACCAATTCTTTTTTATTCTTCTACACCAAAGGAGGATGCTGCTTTTTTAATATCCGAATTCATGAAGACATCGGATGATAAATTATTTACTGTGAAGACCTATTCATCCAAAGGAATTGATATTATTCCCACCATTGATATCATCTGTCATGGTAAAGATACACTTGTTTTTATTATTAATGAATCACAATGTCACTCCTACATGAATATGTCGATTGACAAGAATACGGTCATGAGAATTGCCTCGATGGATACACTCATCACCTTATATTTTAGTTTAGGACTTATTAAATCTTCTTTTTTTGATATGGGAGCGATGGAATGTCTCGCCAATCAATTAGTTCATATTAATATTAATGCTCGTAATAAGCCTGAGCAATTCATCTTTCCATTTATTTCGATTACATGCTCTGGATATCAAACAACGCTTCCTTCTCTGATTCGTGCGAAAGTACAGAGAATTACACAAAAGAAGGAGAAACTGAAACAATTAATTGATCCTTTAAAAGCAACGCAAGCAACGCAAGCAACGCAACCATCAAAAACAAGAACATCATACAATCGTTTTCTATCTACAACATTAACCTAATGTATTGCTAATACTATTGAATAATGTACCAAGTCCTAGCATTTGTCCATTATTTTTCTCATTTTCAGCATATTGTTTTGGATTATTTTTCTTCATGTTTTCTAATTTACCAAAGCCACTTGGTTTTACAAGACGCGGAGAAGAATCATTTGATAAATTGAATTGATTCAAGAGATCCCCACTTTTTGCCTGTGCTTCTATTTCTTTTGATTTTTGAATCAACGCAATATTCTTTTTTACTTCCGATTGAATCATAGAATTATTGTTGATGTTATCTAATTGATTCTCGAATACTTTTCTCTTCTCTTTCTCTTTTTTGAGTTGTTGCTCATTGTATATATCCATACACTTTGAATATTGAGCGCAATTATCAAACCCTTCGATCAGTTGATATTTGTCCATCACATCAAATCCTTCAGGTGAGTTTTTCATAGCCTCCATTTCTTGAAATGCAGCAGATAAACTTGCATTCATCCATTGAAGCGCATTTTGATAGGAAGAAGGATCCATAGAAACACGTTGATCCAATTCGCCGATTAACGTAGAATCAAGTGTAGATGGTAACGCATCAGTAACAAGAGGAAATGGTTTATTGAGTGTCTTTTCTAATTTCTGTATATAGGTATTCATTTCCGCACGGGTAGGTCCTGTAAATGCGGATCCTGAACCAACTTGACTCGGATCGGTCAGCGCCTTCACTGGTGTATCTAATCCAATTGATGTAACAATGGCTTTCTCCCAATTGATTAAAAATGGGTTATAAAAAGCAACAAATGTGCTGTATTTCTTTTGTAATAGAGGATCAACGGGATTCTCAAATCCTTCTGTTTGATATAAATAATATAGTACAAATATACAGAATATACTTATGATAATAAGTATCTTCATCCTACTTACTTACTATATTATTAACCCGGGTTATAATGTAAACTACAAATAAGACATGGATTGTAAGAAGAAGTGTATCCCCGATTATTGTGATACATTAAATATTTATAAAAGTTGCCTTTTTGTTCCATTACCGATCCGCCCAGAACACAAACCTCGCCCTCACTGTCCTAAACCTCCACCTCCACGTCCTTGTCCTCCTTATCCTCCCTGCATCATTTGTCCTCCTTATCCTCCTTACCCCCCTTACCCTCCAAAACCTCCCTGTCCACCTCCCTGTCCGCCTCCCTTTCCTCCTATGTGTCCTCCAAAACCTCCTTGTCATTCCTGTCCGCCTCCTTGCCTC
>CAZYEM010000113.1:0-8063 GCA_964646395.1 uncultured Bacteroides sp. | reverse complement strand
GTCCTCCAAAACCTCCTTGTCATTCCTGTCCGCCTCCTTGCCTCACTTGTCCTCCTATGTGTCCTCCAAAACCTCGCTGTCATTCTTGTCCGCCTCCTTGCCTCACTTGTCCTCCTATGTGTCCTCCAAAACCTCCTTGTCATTCCTGTCCGCCTCCTTGCCTCACTTGTCCTCCAAAACCTCCTTGTCATTCCTGTCCGCCTCCTTGCATCACTTGTCCTCCAAGACCTCCCTATTTCTATCCTCCCCAACCGTATCTTTCTCCACGATCATTCGTCTAACAAAAATCTCTTTTTATTCATTTAATAAGATAACTTATTCTGCTATCTTATTAATGAATCATGACCCGCGCATTATTCGATATACTATTCTTTTTTACGGTAAAAAAAAGAAAGTAACAAAAGACATCAATGTATTCTCTCAGTATATACAAACCTATGGCTTACGAACCATTCGGCAAATCATATTTGATTTTATATCTCCTCCCCATTTTCCATACAGTTGTCACAATATCTCATTATGTAATATAGGAAATAGTACATTTACATTCCAATTCTATCATTACTATAATAGTTTTAATCAATTAATCATATTACATCCCGATGCTCAATATTGCGATTATTGTAATGTATTAAAAACAATTCAGTCGCATACTGCTCTTAGTACCTTATTAGAACCCTATATGATTCTTCTTCACTTTTCTTAGATTACTATTTATTCTACTATGATAGAATGGAGCGTCCTGTCATTGAAAAAAAACAACCTTCCTCCTCCTTTGAGTGGATGAAAGTAAGTTTCTATTTTACCTATGTACTACTTTTGACAACAGGCAGTATTACATTAATTGAAGCCTTGTCGACTTCAAGTGCGGCTGTTCGTCATATTATGAATCTGGAAACTTGTATTTCGGTCATTGCTGGCTATTTCTATTCTCAATTTACGGCAATGCTCACTACTGGGAAAATAGACTATGCCGCAATCAATGCGATGCGATATACAGACTGGTTCATTACCACACCTCTTATGCTTCTCGTCATTATGATGTCTTTTTCCTACAATAACACCAAACATGCATCTGTCCATGTAGGAATCTACATAACAGCACTGCTATTCAATTTTGGAATGTTATATAGCGGATATCTGGGAGATACTAAGACCATCACAAAGAATACAGGATGTGTCATTGGATTTATCTTCTTTGCCCTCCTCTTCGCCCTCCTCTATTTTCAATTTATAAAAGGAAGCTCCCATTCATTTAATTTTCTATTATTTGGTGTTTATTTTATCGTATGGAGCATGTATGGCATCGTCTATTTATTAGATGATGAAACAAAAAATACAATGTATAATATATTAGATCTCATCGCCAAATGCCTGGTTGGCATCGGATTATGGCTCTACTTCACTAAAATTATTGTAGCATAAAAGATACAAAAGCTACTTAAAAGATCCCTTGTACTACTTATATATTCATGTCAGTCATAGAAGAAATGAATACAGTACATGAACCTGTAAAAGAAGACCCTGATTCATCCGATTCCGATGATGAAGTAGAATCCACACTTACGATTGCACCTACGATTGCACCTCTCTTTCAGACAGAAGTCGTTGTCGCAGTAGGCAATGCTGATTCCTCAGTACCAGCCGCTCATCACCATAACAAAATCATTTTGAATTTAATGATTAAGAATGAATCCAAAATCATTGAACGCTGTATTGGAAATAGCATTGACTACGTTGATGCGATTAATATTCTAGATACAGGTTCCACGGATAACACAGTTGAAGTATGTAAGGCATTCTTGACCGCATCAGGAAAGCCCTTCCGAATTAGTGTCCACCCTTTTAAGACCTTTGGACACAATCGTAGCATTTCCTTTGATGAAGCTCAAAAACTATGTGGAGCCCTCCACTGGAATGCTGAAGAGACCTATGTCATGGCAGTTGATGCTGATATGGTCATTAAAGCAACCCCTGCTTTTAAGGATTTTAAAATGACACAAAATGGTTACCGCATGATTCAGCAGCACGGTAGTCTGAAATACTATAATGTTCGTTTTCTGAAGTGCTCTTATTCATGGAAGTGTATTGGTTCCACTCATGAATATTGGGATGGTTCACCATCTGAGAACGTCCCTTATGAAGTCTGCTACATTGATGATATTGGTGACGGTGGCTGTAAATCAGATAAGAATGAGCGCGATATTCGTCTTCTGACTGAAGAAGTGAAAGAGCAGCCAAATAACGGTCGCGCCCACTTTTACTTGGCACAGAGCTATAAAGATGGCGGTCAGGTGGAGAAAGCCATTCCACTTTTTAAACGTCGTATTGAAATTGGTGGGTGGTATGAGGAAGTATGGTATTCACATTATATGCTTGGAAAGTGCTATGATATGCTACACGATGAGCACAATATGGAGCTATGGATGAACAAGGGATTTGATATGCATCCCCATCGTGCTGAAAATCTCTATTATTTGGTACACTATTTTCGTGTGAAAGGACAATTCTACAAGGCATATCATTATTATTTGAAGGGCAAGGATATTCCTTATCCAAAGAATGATATGCTATTCATTGAGGGTAACATTTATGATGGAATGTTTCCCTATGAATCTACTGTGCTTGCGTGTTATGTTACTGGAAAATCGAAGCAGGATTCGCTATGTGATTTGGTTTCGTACATCAATAAAAAGATTCCATATCATATCGACAATGTGTGGGATAATCTTCATTACTATACACAGCCTCTTACCGATTCCTTTTATAAGGGTGAATATAGTGCCATGTTAATAAAGGATCATGAAGAATATAAGGTTTCATCTTGTTCGATTCAGCCCTATTCTAAAACAGACCCCATTCGTCGCTATATTATGAATACACGATTTGTAAATTACGATATCGATCAGAATGGATGTTATCACATGCGTTCTCCAGATGGTCATGTGAAAACGAAGAACGGTCGTCTCTTTTTGAACGCCTCCTTCCAGCCCACGGAAGAGGTGCGAATCATGAACGAAGATTATGTGCGTACTCCCAGCCATATTGAAGGAATGGAAGATGTACGTCTCTTCCACCATGAAAATAAGCTACGTTTTACCGCATCCTGTAAGAATATTACAAATGATGGAAAGATTGTCATTGCGATGGGTGATTATGTAGTCGAAGAGAATATGATGAAAAACATTCGTGTACTTGAACCTCCCACGCCATCCAACTGCGAAAAGAACTGGGTATATATTCCTGCGCGTTATCTGGAAAGTGAAAAGGCAAAGGGACGAATGAACTTTGTCTATGGATGGAATCCACTTGTCATTGGATCCGTTCAGGAGAATCAATTAGAGATTCATACCACTTATGAGACGCCTGCTCTCTTTAACCGATTCCGTGGTTCATCAGCTGTCGTAGAATATCAACAGAAATTATATGCGGTGATTCATTTTGTAAAGTATTCCACACCACGTTCCTATTATCATTCTGTTGTACAATTTAATCGTGACACCATGAAGCCTGAAGCGTATGCTGCTCCGTTCTCGTTCTGTGAACCAAAGATTGAATACTGCCTCGGATTTGAAATTCAAAACGGATACGCCCATTTCTTCTTTTCACGTAATGATACCAACCCCTCCACCCTTCGTCTCCCTTTTGAGAATCTACGTATGATTCCTCTATAGAGCTTAAAAACACATAGATTGATTATGTAGATATGGGAAAGGTACTAAAGACAAAGGAGGATAGGTTAAAGGAAGGTATTCATTTGTTGACACAATTACGTGAGGGTCATGTGAAAGAACAATATTTTGGTTATCAAGAACTCAAACGGATGATTAGTGAATGGGTGAATACGGGCGAAGCATGGCATGGTAAGATTCCTTTCCCTGAACATGGGCGTGAAGCAGTAGTTGAATTACCAAAATTTAATAATAAAGCGGCGGGAATTCATTTTAATGTAAAATCATTTATTTAAATTTCATTTCATTGATATGATGAAACACTCTATTGATGTGTTTCATGATGACAACTTATCTAATACGATGATATAGAATCACATTCATGGAAGCTCTTCGTTCCTGGTCGTCCCATTCTAGATTGTATTCATGGATCATGGCACAGATGAAATTATGTCAACCCGATCATCTTCATCTATGTAATGGTTCTGAGGAAGAGTATCAGTCTCTTCTTCGTAAAATGGTACAATCAGGAACGATGACCCCCTTACATAAAGAAAAATATCCCAATTGTTATGTGGCACGCTCCTCCGCTGCGGATGTAGCTCGTGTAGAAAATCGTACCTTTATCTGTTCTACGAACAAAGATGATGCGGGTCCTACCAATCACTGGCAAGACCCTCTTATCATGAAGAATACATTGATGACTCTATTTGATGGCTGTATGCGCGGACGTACCATGTATGTGATTCCTTTCTCGATGGGTCCCATCGATTCCTCTTTTTCCGCCATTGGGATCCAAATCACCGATTCACCCTATGCCGTAACAAATATGCGCATTATGACACGTATGGGAGAAGCAGTTCTTCGTGTACTAGGAAAGGATGGTGAATTCGTTCCATGTATGCATTCTGTCGGCGCCCCATTGATGGAGGGATGTGCGGATGTGACATGGCCACAAAACAACAATAAATACATTTGTCATTTTCCAGAAACAAAAGAGATTTGGTCCTTCGGATCAGGATATGGTGGTAATGCTCTTCTTGGCAAGAAATGCTACGCCTTACGCATTGCCAGTGTGATGGGTCGCGACAATGGCTGGCTCGCCGAACACATGTTACTTATGGGTGTGACTAATCCCTGTGGCGTCAAGAAATACTTCGCGGCTGCGTTTCCATCCGCTTGTGGTAAGACAAACTTTTCTATGTTAGTCCCCTCTCTTCCTGGCTGGAAAGTGGAAATCGTTGGCGATGATATTGCCTGGATTCGTAAGGGAGCCGATGGACGTTTCTATGCCATGAATCCTGAAGCGGGATACTTTGGTGTTGCTCCTGGTACCAGTTATCAAACCAACCCAATCGCACTCACTACCTCACACAGTAACACCATTTTTACCAATGTGGCGGTGGATGACGAAGGCTGTCCATGGTGGGAAGGCATGAGTAAGAAAGCTCCTGAACATCTGACCAGTTGGCTTGGAAAGAAATGGAGTGCGGCGGATGGACCTGCCGCTCATCCCAACGCACGATTTACTACACCTGCAAAGCAGTGCTCTATCATTGACCCTCTCTGGGAACATCACGACGGCGTCCCCCTCGATGGGATCATTTTTGGTGGACGTCGTTCCGATACCATCCCTCTTGTCTATCAATCCTTTGACTGGAATCACGGCGTTTATATGGGTGCTACTATGACAAGTGAAACAACCGCAGCAGCAGAGGGTTCTCGTGGTGTTCTTCGTTATGATCCATTTGCCATGTTACCATTCTGCGGATACAACATGGGCGACTATTTCAAACATTGGATTCAAATGGGTGTGAAAACTTCCACACCCTCTATTTTCTATGTCAATTGGTTCCGAAAAGATGGCAACGGTGATTTTATGTGGCCTGGTTTTGGTGAAAACATTCGTGTGATGGAATGGATCTTTGGACGTTGCGCAGGTACAGCAGAAGCAGTCGAAACACCTATTGGTCTTCTTCCTAAACGTAGCACCTTCGATACGAACGGATTGTCTATTTCGGATGAAATAGTGGATAGACTATTTGATATTCCCACGGATGCCTGGATAGCAGAAACGGATCGCCATGCCGAATTTCTAAAAATATTTGGCGACCATTTACCTTCCGAACTCATGGATATCAATCGTATGATGAAGTCACGACTTCATGACACAATAAAAACATTATAATATGTCTACTAAGAAATGATTCTTGTTCATTGCCCTCATTGTCAACAACTTATCGAAATTGTAGAATTAAATTGTCGCATCTTTCGTTGTGGGATACTCAAACAAACGGGTGAACAACTTCCTCCCCATTTACCAAAAATAGAATGCGATCGGTTAGTGGATGTGATTTATGGCTGTGGAAAACCATTTCTTATTAACGAATCCGAACCATACATCGCAACCATTTGTGATTATTTATAGGTCGATTTGAATCATCACAGGACAATGATCCGATCCATGATATTCCGTTAAACAGTCCGCTTCCTGAATACTCTCCTTTGCTGAATTGGAGACAAGGACATAATCAATTCGCCATCCCACATTTCTCTCTCGGGATTTAGCAAAGTTGGACCAATACGTGTATTTTATTTCTTCAGGATGTAGATGACGAAACGAGTCGGTTAATCCGATGTCCATCATATGCTGTAATTCTTGTCGTTCTTCCGTCGAGAAACCAGGTGTTTTCTTTTTTCCCTTTGGATTGTGCAGATCTATTTCCTGATGTGCACAATTCAAATCTCCACATAAGAGGACAGGAACATCAAATTCTTTTTGTACTTCAAACAAGTACATTCGCAATACTTCTTCCCAAGCAACCCGTTCCGTCAGGCGAGCCAATTCAGGCTGCGCATTGGGTGTATAGACTGCGACCACGATAAAGGTTGGAAACTTCGCAGTGATGATTCGCCCTTCCGTATTCCAATAATAGCATTCGTAATCTCCAATCAATTCCTCTGTGTATCGCTCGAATCCATAAGTCACCCATTCAGGCTCCGCCTTTGTATACATGGCGACACCTGAATATCCTTTTTTATATTTGGAAAAGGTAGAATACAAATGCGGAAAAGACAGGCATGATAGATCGGTTTTATCCTGTGTCTTGATTTCTTGAAGACAAAGAATGTCAGGCTGTTGCTCCTCCACCAACGTTTTCAATACATTATTCATCATGCTTCCCTTTTTCTGACCATTTTTAAGTTTTCCCGTCATAGATCGGATACCATTTACGTTAAAGCTAATGAGTTTCATTTTCTGATGATTTTTGTGGAGAGATCACCATCAATTTTTAATAGCAATCGTGATTTAGCGTTTACGAGTGCTATGTTTTCTATGTTTAAGAGTATTACTTGTACGACGATAGGTATATCCACCTTTTCGTGATGTACCTCGCAATAATTGGCTGGCTGCCAGACCGCTAAATTGTTTGACGAGCTGTGGGTTTATTTTTCTTTTTTTTTGTGATAATGGACTAGATGATAATGGACTGAATGATAATGGACTAGATGTTCCCCTACTGGATGATAATGAATGTAATGTTAATGGACTAGATGATAATGAACTAGATGTTCTACTACTGGATGATAATGGACTAGATGGTAGTGAACTAAATGTCTCACTACTAAGTGTATGTATGTTAGATCCCACATCTTCTTGTGATTGGTGTATTTCACTTTCTATATTGTTTATATTTTTCTTTAATGAATTTGCCGCTATTCTTGCTTTTGGATGACCATGTTGGACTGCTAATTCATAATATGCTAAAGCAAAATTATTATCCTCTACTACACCTCTACCAATAAGATATAAGCTTGCCAGGGCAAAAAGTGCATCTGGATTTCTTAGATGTGCAGAAAGATGATAATAATCAACAGCTTTGGCTAGTTTCTCTGTATTTTCTTTATCCTGTGTCCATTCTGTTTCATATTGCCTTGCATTTTCATAACATTTTATTGCAAATCGTTCTAAATCAGTTTCCATCTATATAGCGATCTTTTTTAAATCAATTGCTTTATTTGAGATCAACTTCCGTACACGATATTATGAAACCCATTTAAAGATTCCTTATGCTACTAGCATAGTCATGCGTCTTCTCTTCACTCTTCTAACTATTTTTGCAGTAACCAGTGCCACCATTGTGCCACGTACCAATGTGTATGTCGCGAACAACTGTATTTCGTTTAGCGTAACGGCGGGTACAGGATGCGCTTGGATGTGCAATTACTGTGCGAATCAACTCGGCACCAACAACTACTATTTTACGAATGGTGTCTGCACCTATGAGAGTGGTGGTTGCGTCGGCAATCCACAGGCAGGTGTGATGTACACGTGCTGCTCTGCTTAGCATCGTATAATCCTTAAAGCATCTTCAAAATTTCATAAAAAAT
>CAZYEM010000112.1:0-12705 GCA_964646395.1 uncultured Bacteroides sp. | reverse complement strand
TAGATGAGGAGCTTCATTATGTTGTATTTCAAGAGCTTCTATTTCTTCTTTACTGAACATAGAAAAAATACGGATATACTTTGCTGAATCCTCATCGGAACAATTTAACCAAAACTGATAAAATTTATAGGGTGATGTTTTCTCAGGATCAAGCCAAATATTTCCAGATTCTGTTTTCCCAAATTTTCCTCCGTCAGCTTTGGTAATCAATGGACATGTTAAAGCATAAGCTTCACCGCCATTTTTACGTCTGATAAGTTCGGTTCCGGTAGTAATATTCCCCCATTGATCGGAACCACCCATTTGTAACTTACAGTTTTTATTCTCATTGAGCCATAAAAAATCATAACCCTGAACTAACTGATAGGTAAATTCGGTAAATGAAAGTCCGGTTTCCAATCGTTTTTTAACGGAATCCTTAGCCATCATATAATTAACACTAAGATGTTTGCCTACATCTCTTAAAAATCCTAAAAATGAAAAATCTTTCATCCAATCATAATTATTTACGATTTCTGCATGATTAGGTTTGGTATTTTCAAAATCCAAAAATTTAAGCAATTGTTTTTTAATACATTCCTGATTATGACGCAAAACTTTTTCATCCAATAAATTACGCTCTTCAGATTTTCCCGAAGGATCACCAATCATACCGGTTGCTCCTCCAACTAATGCAAGTGGTTTGTGACCTGCAACCTGAAAATGCTTTAGCATCATTATTGAAACCAAATGTCCTATATGTAATGAATCTGCAGTTGGATCTATCCCTACATAAGCAGTAGTCATTTCCTTATTTAGTTGTTCTTCAGTTCCGGGCATCATATCATGTATCATGCCTCTCCATTTGAGTTCTTCTACAAAATTCATTTTTTCAATTTTTTTTGCAAAGATAAGGAAAATCAGTTATCAGTCATCAGTTAAGACCGCTTAATCATAATATCAAATGATATAAAATTTTGATATTAAGTAATGTATTTGCAATTATTATCTTATAAACTCAATAGATTTTTTTAAAATATTAGTTTTTAGAAAATCAAAAACTAATATTTCTTCTTTTGATTAGAAACAATTAAGTAATTTTGTAAAAATAAACGGGACTTCTTTAAATTGCTTTTTCTTCGTTGAACTTCAGTTTTTAAAATCTTTCTCCCGATATGTTGGGATTGCGGTTTTAAATCTTGTTCGCCACAAAAAAGGCTGATTTCCAGAAACCCTCTAAATATATTCTTATGATAGACACTATAAAAAAAACCATTGTTGATGAAGCTCAGGTAGCTTCTGAAGTAAAAAAAATTCTCGCAGTAGGAATGAATAAATATACTGAAAAAGAAGCTTTAAGCATTATTTTGAATTGTATAGATCTTACAACTCTTGAAGGTGCCGATACCAAAGAAAAAGTAAATTTGCTTTGCGAAAAAGGTTTAAATTATAATAAAAAAGGAAAAGATATTCCAACGGTTGCTGCAATATGTGTTTATCCTACTTTTGCAAAACAAGTTTCTGAAAAACTTAAGGGAAGTGGCTTAAAAACAGCTTGTGTTGCCGGTGCATTTCCGGCAGGACAATCACCTGTTTTTATTAAGCTTATTGAAGTTAAATATGCTGTAGATGAAGGGGCTGAGGAGATTGATATGGTTATTTCACGTGGAACATTTTTGGAAGGAAATTATCAAACAGTTTTTGATGAAATTGCAGCGATAAAACAAGCTTGTGGAGATGCACATTTAAAGGTAATTTTGGAAACAGGAGAACTACAAACTTTAACAAATATTCGAATTGCAAGTGATATTTCGATTGCAGCCGGAGCCGATTTTATCAAAACGTCAACCGGAAAAATAAATCCTGCTGCCACAGAAGAAGCTTTTTATGTAATGCTGCAAGCTATAAAATCGTATTATGAAACAACAGGAAAAATGATTGGGATAAAACCTGCAGGAGGAATTTCGGAACCTCATCAGGCTTTAAATTATTTTATACTGCTTAATGAGGTTTTGGGTGAAAAATGGCTGAACAATAAATACTTCAGAATGGGAGCAAGCCGTTTGGCTGATAAAATCCTAGAGAAATTATTATGAGTTAATCAATTCAACAATAATTGGAAAAAATAAACTTAAATGGTTTATAATGAATATTTTATTTTTAAAATAGTTTAATAATACGTATACCCGATATAATAATTCTAACATACTATTTTTGTCTTTTTAAGTTTTTTTAATGTTAGCCATTGGGAAAAAAAATGTAAGTTTGCAAGTTTTTTAGATACTATTATTTGTTTAATTGAATATATATTTATGAGAATTTTACAAGAAAAATTATCAAAGTATGACCTGCCACAACAAACTCAAAGATTGGGTGTTTATCCTTATTTCCGCGTTATTGAGTCGGATCAGGACACAGTTGTAACTATTAGTGGTAAAAGAGTATTAATGTTTGGTTCAAATAGCTATCTTGGTTTAACTAATCATCCATTAATAAAAGAAGCATCAATTGAAGCTATAAAAAAATATGGCAGTGGTTGTGCTGGTTCTCGTTTTTTGAATGGTACATTAGATATTCACATCGAGTTGGAAGAAAAATTAGCCAAATATGTAGGCAAAGAAGAATCATTAGTTTATTCTACAGGATTTCAGGTGAATATTGGAGTTATTTCTGCAGTTACAGGGAGAGATGACTATATTATTCTTGATGAATTAGATCATGCTTCAATTATTGAAGGCAGAAGATTATCGTTCTCAAGTGCTCTAAAATACAGACATAATGATATGGCTTCGCTTGAAAAGGCATTAAAATCATGCAAAGCCGACAAAATAAAGCTTATTGTAGTGGATGGTATTTTCAGCATGGAAGGTGATATCGTAGATTTACCAGGTATTGTTGAACTTTCTAAAAAATACGGAGCTTCCATATTTGTAGATGAAGCGCATTCATTGGGTGTTATTGGTAAAAATGGTGCTGGTTCGGCTTCTCATTTCGGATTAACCGATGATGTAGATTTAATAATGGGAACTTTCAGTAAATCACTGGCATCTATTGGGGGTTTTATTGCTTCTGATAAAGAGACCATTAATTTCCTTAAGCACAATTCACGTTCATTAATATTCAGTGCAAGTATCACACCTGCTTCTACTGCAAGTGTATTGGCTGCACTCGAAATAATTATGAGAGAACCCGAACGTATTGAAAAACTATGGGCAAATACAAATTATGCGTTGGATAATCTGAGAGTTATGGGTTTTGATATCGGACATACCGAATCGCCAATTATTCCGCTATATGTAAGGGATAATCTAAAGACATTTAAATTGACCAAAATGCTTATGGACGATGGTGTGTTTGTAAACCCTGTTGTTTCTCCTGCTGTAAGTTCCGATTCGTCATTAATAAGGTTCTCTTTGATGGCAACGCATACCTTTGAACAAATTGATTATGCACTGGATAAAATATCAAAGAATGCTAAAAAGCTTCAGATAATTCCTTAAATAAAATTGCAGATATAATTTATTTGTATCGTTGAATTTAAAGGTTGAATTTAAAGAATATATAAAAAATCAAGTAAATTTACTTCTGATTTCCGGGCTTCGGACATCGGACTTTAAAATAGTAGGAGGCAAAACATGGTAATTCAAATTAAGGAAGTAACCAATAAACAGGAGCTGAAAGCTTTTGTAAAGTTCCCGATGGAATTATACAAAGATTGCAAATACTTTGTGCCACCTTTGATTAGTCAGGAAATGCTAACGCTTAACAAAGAGAAAAATCCATCTTTTGAAGTATGTGATACCAAACTCTGGCTTGCTTTTAATGAAGGGAAAATTGTAGGAAGAATTGCAGGAATTATTCATAAACCTTTTGTAGAGAAATGGGGAAACCGTTACGCTCGTTTTGGTTGGTTCGATTTTATTGACAGCGAAGAAGTTGCAACTACTCTTTTGCAAACTGTCGAAATATGGGCCGGTGAAAATGGAATGGAAGCAATACATGGTCCTCTTGGTTTTACTGACTTTGACCCGGAAGGTATTCTTATTGAAGGTTTCAGTGAACTTTCTACCATTGTTGAACGCTATAATTATCCTTATTACGCAGGTTATCTGGAAAAAAGCGGATATTACAAAGATGCTGATTGGGTTGAATATGAAGTGGAAGTACCGGCAAAATTGCCAGAGAAATTCCTTAAAGTTTCCGATTTCGTTCAAAGAAAACAAAATCTTAAAATAGCCAAACTTAATTCGCTTCGTGATGTAATGCCCTATGTTGATGAAATTTTTGCAATTATCAACAATATATATGGCTTAATGTATGGATTTACTCCGGTTGACGAAAGACAAACCGAGTTTTATCTTAAGCAATATCTCAAATTGGTTAACCCTGATTTTGTTTCAATTATCTTAGATAAAAATAACAAAGTAGTTGCCTTTGGTGTTACGATGCCTTCCTATTCTAAAGCTATGCAAAAGGCTAAAGGCAAATTATTCCCGTTTGGTTTCTATCATTTGCAAAGAGCATCGAAAAAGAACGATACTATCGATATGTATTTTGTTGGTATCCATCCTGATTTTCAGAATAAAGGTGTACTTGCAGTCCTATTTAACGATATTGCAGAAAAGTTAATTGCAAAAGGGTATAAAAAAGCTGAAACAAACGTTGAATTCGAAAGCAATGAAAAAATGCAGAACCTCTGGAATTATTTTGAGCGCAGACAACATAAACGTCGTCGCAGTTATTTCAAATATCTGGTTAGCAAACCAAGAGGTGAAGATGACAAATTGATTTAATTCTTTAATTAAATACGATTTACAAAAAAACCAGTCATTATATTAAAAATAATGACTGGTTTTTTATACTGAAATATGTTTACTTTGTTTATAGTTGCCACGAATGTTTTGAATAGACTTAAAATTGTTATAAAATCTTACAACTAGCTAATAATTATGAATCAATAAAAATTCTCACGAATAAAATGTAAATGGATAAAAACTATTGCTTTTATTCTGTATCATTCATTTACCAGTCATAGGGATACAACTACCATTTATAGATTTAACATTTTTATTTTAACTTTATTATTTATAAGTTGTTCATTAACCTATTAACAATTATAATAAATATTTATGAAGAGAAGTTTTTTCTTTAGCTTATTAATTGGTTTTACTTTTATTATAGCTATTTTAAATATTAACAAAAGTATAGCTCAAACTGCCGGTACTTTTACTTTTACTTATTCTCAGGCTGCACCTTCTGCATCTGCTACTAAAAATGTGTTGGCAGTATGGATTGAAGATAATTCAGGTACTTTTATAAAGACCAAAATTCGTTATTGGGGTAGTAATACGATGGATCATTTACCAAACTGGAAAGCTAAATCGGCTCAAAATATAACAGATGCAGTAACAGGAGCAACAAGAACTGCAGCAACTGTTCCTACTGCTTTTGGAACAAAAACAATAACATGGGATGGAAAAAATGCAAATGGTGTATTGGTTCCCGATGGAATTTATAATGTATTTGTCGAAAGTTCATATTGCAATCCTGAACCAGCTAATAATCAACATTGGATTATTACCAATTTTACATTTACCAAAGGAGCTACTCCTGAACATTTAACACCAACAGGTCCTGCAAATTTCAGTAATATTTCACTTGACTGGGTGCCAAGTACTGTTGGAATAGAAGAGGTTATAGAAAATACAGAAAATGTTGTTTTCCCGAATCCAAGCAATGGAATTATCACTATTAAATATGTTGAAGCAAGTAATATTAAAATTGAAAATATACTGGGAGTCGTTATTTTTTTTGAAAATGTAAGTAAATCGGGTTCAAAAACCATCGACTTAAGCAAGTATTCAAATTGAACTTATTTTGTAAATATTAAAAATGCAAAATCAAATACCGCTCAAAAATACAAAGTTCTACTAAATAAATAAAAATATTAAAAAAGTTAAAAAAGAGGCTGTCTTTTCAGACAGCCTCTTTTTTATTGAAAAAATAAACTTTTACTAATCAACAACAATAACGAGATATTTAGATACTTTCCAAAAATCTTTGGCATTGGTAATAATCAATTTATCAAATTTCTTATCAACACCTTCCATAATATAACTACTTGAAGGATGAGAAGTAAGCAACTTGGCTTTTTTACCACCAATATTAATAGTAGTAACTTTGGTAATATCAATTTTTTTGAAATAATCAGAATTAAAATCCTTTTGTACATTCTGATTTCTTCCGATTCCGATAAAACCACCACTTTTTGTTATAACTTTATTCTCTTTCAACTCTTTTTCAGTACCTAAAGCATAATAAGCTGTATTGATTTCTTCTGTTTTTTGTGAAATCATTTCTTCTTTTACTTGATTAGTTCTTTTTAAAGTATCAATTGAAGCACTTAAATTCTCAACTGTAAAATTAAGATTCAGTAATTGTTGCTTTAATTGCTCAATTTCAACATCTTTATCCTGTAATTGTTTTTCATAACGAGCCAGCATTTCTTCCAGCTTCTTTATTTTCATATTCGAATTTTTGAGCTTACTTTTCAAAGAAGCAATTTCTTTTTTATTTTTTTCCATCAAGTCATTAATTATCTGAATATCATCATTTATTGTTTGACGGGTATCCTGATTAATTTCATTATTCTGGCTGGCACTTTGCGAAATAATACCTTGCTTGGATTTAACAACAGCCAGATTGCTTTCAATTTGATCTAACGTACCAAAAAATTCATTGATGGTTGAATCTTTAGCAGTGGTTTCGGCCAGAAGTTTTGCATTTTCCTGTTTTAGGTTTTCCATTTCTTTGTTATTACATGCTATAAACAAGAAAATTACCGGAATTAAATACATAAATTTTTTCATAAACTGTGATTTTAAAGTTTTTACAAAAATAGTTATTATTATACGTTAGATTGAAAAAATTATTGTTTAATATTATTTTTCGATTCAAACCGAAATAACTTAGTTTTTTTCAGTTTGAATAAAAAAAAGCTAGATTTTTTACTAATTTTATTTTTATGGAATTTTTTTAAAATAATTATAACTCATTTTCAACTAATTCAGCATGTAATTCTTCCCATAAAATCATTTGTTCATCAATTTTATTTTTCAAATCCTGATATGATTTGTAAATATCACCTTTTTCAAATTCTTTTTTATGATCTTCAGGATTAGCTAAAACTTTATCAAGTCGTTCAATTTCAGTCTCAATTTTTGAAATATCATCTTCACATTTTTGAATTTTATTTTTTATCTTCCTGATTTCTTTATCTGATTCCCTTTTTTTCTCCCAATTAATTTTATTTTCAGTAACAACATCATTTTTAATATTATCGCTGTTTTTATTATTTATTTCCAATTGTTTTAAAGTCTCAAGTTTACGGCTTTCCAAAAAGTCATAAATATCACCAATATAAGGTTTAATATGCTTATTTCTGAACTCAAAAACTTTATCGGTTAATCCTTGTAAAAAATCTCTGTCGTGAGAAACTACAATCAAAGTTCCTTCAAACTGCAAAAGTGCATTTTTTAAAATATCTTTCGATTGCATATCTAAATGATTTGTTGGTTCATCGAGAACTAATAAATTTACAGGTGTCAAAAGCAACTTAGCTAAAGCCAATCGTGATTTTTCTCCTCCGGAAAGTACTTTTACTTTTTTATCAATATCTTCGGTACCAAATAAAAAACCACCTAAAATTGAGCGTACTTTTGGACGGATATCACCAATTGCTATATCATCAATCGTTTGAAATACTGTTCTTTCTCCATCCAGCATAGCAGCCTGATTCTGGGCATAATAACCTATTATAACCTGATGTCCCAATTGCATTTTTCCCTTATATTCCAACTCCCCTACAATTATTTTAGATAAAGTTGATTTACCTTCACCATTTTTCCCAACGAAAGCAATACTTTCTCCTTTATTTATCGCAAAACTAATTTTATCCAATACTAATTTATCACCGTATTTTTTTATAAGATCTTCGGTTTCAACAACAACTTTACCAGAATGTGGAGCTGGTGGAAATTTAAAGCGAATAGAACTGTTATCAATATCTTCAACTTCGATAATATCCATCTTTTCCAGCATTTTTATACGGGATTGTACTTGACGGGATTTAGTTGATTTGTATCTGAACCTTTCTACAAAACTTTCAATATCATCAATTTGCTTTTGCTGATTATTAAATGCAGCCATTTGGTTTTCGCGTCTTTCGGCTCTCTGTTCAACATATTCAGAATAAGAAGCTTTATAATCATTTATGCGTCCTAGTGTTATCTCAATTGTACGTGTTGTAACATTATCTAAAAAAGCTCTATCGTGAGAAACCAAAACCACGGCTCCCTGATAATTGATTAAAAAACTTTCTAACCATTGAATTGATTCAATATCAAGATGATTGGTAGGTTCATCCAATAAAATGGTATCAGGTCTTTTTAATAGTAACTTTGCAAGTTCAACACGCATTTGCCAACCACTACTGAATGATGTCATTGGTTTATCAAATTCAAGCTTTAAAAAACCAAGTCCTAAAAGAATTTTTTCTGTATCAGCTTGCATAGTATGTCCGCCAATCAATCGAAAACGTTCATCAGCTTCAGATAATTGATGAACAATATCCATATATTCATCCGTTTCATAATCAGTTCTTATAGATATTTGTTCGGTTAAATAGAGAACCTTTTTTTGAAGCAACAAGGCTTCATCAAATGCAGTAAGAGCTTCTTCAAAAACAGATTTTTTACTGTCAGGAATCATTTCCTGAGGAAGATAACCAACTGTTTGTCCGCTAGTTTTAACAATTTCACCTTTTTCAGGCTCCATTTCACACGAAAGTATTTTTAGTAAAGTAGATTTTCCGGCTCCGTTTTTACCAACCAAGCCAATTCTGTCCTTATCATTAATGATAAATGACACATCGTCAAACAAATAAGTACCGGTAAAATGTATTGATAGTCTGTTTATTGAAATCACTTTTATAATTTTTTTTGCAAAAATAATGAATAAGTTTCAGTTCTAAATAAATAAAAAAAGAGGTTTTTAAACCCCTAATTTCATTAATAACAATATTTTAAATCAACCCCAATTTCCTTGATATATCCAACATCCTTATAATAGGATTTTTAGCTTCTTTAATTATTTCATTATTTAATATAATTTCAGGTTTTTCATTTTTTATAGCCAAGTATAACTTTTCCATAGTGTTAAGTTTCATATACGGACAATCATTACATGAGCAGGTTTCATCTGCAGGTACAATAATAAATTCTTTATCAGGTGAATCCTTTTTCATTTGATGCAAAATACCAGTTTCAGTTGCCACTATAAAACGATTGGCTTCACTTTTACGGGTAAAACCTAATAAAGCAGTTGTAGAACCAATAAAATCAGCTAGTTCCAATACGGCAGCATCACATTCCGGATGTGCAATCAGCTTAGCATCCGGATTTTTTATCTTTAATTCAACAATTTTTTCTTTTGATAAAATATTATGAACTTCGCAAGTTCCATTCCATAAAATCATATTGCGTCCACTCATTTTATTTATATAACCACCCAAGTTTTTATCAGGAGCAAATATAATCTTTTCATTTTCAGGTAACGAATTAACAATTTGTAAAGCATTTCCCGATGTACAAATAATATCGGACATGGTTTTAATTGCTGCTGAACAATTTATATAAGAAATAACGGTATGTTTAGGATGAAGATTCAAAAATTCGCGGAATTTATCAGGAGGACACGAATCTGCTAAAGAACATCCAGCTTCCAAATCTGGTAAAATAACTTTTTTAGTTGGATTTAATATTTTTGCAGTTTCAGCCATAAAATGAACTCCGGCAAATACAATCATATCAGCATCAGTTTGCTCAGCATTTTGTGATAGTCCTAAACTATCACCTACATAATCAGCTATATCCTGAATTTCAGCAATTTGATAATAATGAGCTAATATTATAGCATTCTTTTCTTTTTTTAACTTTGCAATTTCTGCTTTGAAATCTACCTTCATTTTGAAATTAATATTATTATTTAATTATTTTTTATAAAAAAGATATATATTAATTATATCGTGTTAATAGTGTGTATAAAAATATGAATAAAAATTTTTATTATTCGTTTATTAAATTTATTTATATTTTATGAACAATCAAAGTTAATATAAAGTATTTTAAACTAAATATATACATTTTTATCAACAAGCTGTTGAAAACTTTGATTGTTGATATTTTTTATAAAAAATGATAAGAAATAAATGTTTAAACTATGTTTGAAACTAATGAAAACTTTTTGTAACCTTGTCATTTTTTTGTTTTTTGTTTAAATTGTTCATAACTATTAAAAGTTATCACCAATCAAAATGCAAAAATACTTAGTTATTAACAATTGCATTGTTAAAAAAATAAAAATTTGAATAAGAACAACTTAAAACAATGATTTTAAAAAAATAAACAGTTTAATAATCTTATAATAAGACTTATTATAAATAATCATTATTTTTGTAAAATAATAAACTTATGAACAATGCTTGAAAAAGAAAAAGAAATAGCTATAGGGAGCGATCATGGAGGATTTGAGTTAAAATTATTTTTAATAAAAGCACTTGAAAAACAAGGATATAACATTGTAGATTATGGATGTTTTTCAACTGAAAGTGTTGATTATCCAGATATTGTACATCCTTTAGCAGAAGCTGTTTCTGATGGTAGATTTGATAAAGCCATAATTATGTGTGGAAGTGGTAATGGAATTCAAATGGCTGCAAATAAACATAGAAATGTAAGAGCTGCATTGTGTTGGGATATTGAACAAACAAGATTAACACGTTTACATAATGATGCTAATATTTTATCATTACCTGGTAGATTTATTGATTTTGAATTAGCTTATCAAATGGTTGATGTTTTCTTAAATACTGAATTTGAAGGTGGAAGACATAAAATAAGAGTAGAAAAAATATCAAAATTTTAAAGAATGATTTCTGAAATAGAAAAAAAAATTATAGAAAAATCAATTGAAAATTCATCAAATAAAGATCGTCAAAAGATTTTAAACAATAATATTTTAAAATACTATAATAATGTAAGTGATGCCAAATTTCAATATAAAAATATTAATTTGGCAAAAAAACGCGCTGGTAGTATAAAACATAGAGTTTTAAATAATCTGGATAAGTATTTGATAGAATTTGAAGCTAGTTTTACAAAGCGAGGTGGAAAAGTAATTTGGGCTTTAGATGATGAACAAGCATTAAATGAAATTTATAACATATTAATTAAGAATGATATAAAAAGTATTATAAAATCTAAATCTTTAATTTGTAATGAAATAGGTTTATATGAATTTTTAAAAAGAAAAAATATTGACGTATTAGAAAGCGATTTAGTCGATTTTATAAATAATGGAATTGAAAAAAATGGAAATATTAATAATTTAACTTCATTGGATTATTTATCTAAAGAAGAAATTTATCAATATGTATCACAAAAATATGGTATTTCTAAAAATACAAATATTAATGATATTATTAAAATTATAAGCAAAATTCAAAGAGAAAGTATTATAAAATCAGAAGTCAGTATAATAGAAGGTAATTTTATAATTTCAGATATAGGAGGAATTATCATTTCTGAAAATGATGGTAATACCGTATTATCATCTTCTACATCAAAAATAAATATTATTTTGACGAGTATAGAAAGAATATTACCAAATTTACAGGATTTGGATTTATTTTTACCTTTATATTCAACTTTTTCTAAAGGAAATAAATTATTTACCTATAATACAATTCTTACTGGTCCTCGTCAGGATAATGAAAATGATGGTCCATTAGAAATGTATGTAATTTTAATAGATAATAATAGAACAAAAGTTATTGAAAAAAAAGAACAGAGAAAAGCCATGAGTTGCATTCAATGTGGAGCGTGTTCTAATTTTTGTCCTATATATAATATTATAGGACAGGATTCTTATACCACAGTTTATAAAGGTGCTATAGGATCAATAATTACACCCTTTTTAAAAGATTCTAAGGATTATAATCATTTAAGCTATACAACTACGTTATGTGGAAAATGTTCTGAAGAATGCCCTGTAAATATACCATTACATGAATTATTATTACATAATAGAAATGATTTTGTAAATAAAAAAGAATTAAATTATAATGAAAAGATACTAATTTGGTCATGGAAAAAAATAAATTTAAGCAGAAAGCTTATGAATTTAGGATCTTCAAATTTGAAAAATAAACTTATAAAACACATATTCAGTAATATATGGGGTTCAAAACGTAATTTACCTATTTTTTCTTCAAAAAACTTTAATCAACAATGGAAAGATAAGAATAAAAATACTTAATTATATTATAAAACTCTAATATTTAATTAAATATATACTTTTAAATTAATTTATATAGCTATAAATATTTTTTTAATACACCCCATATTAATTTAAAATTATTTTTTTTTATTTTTTTTAAGGTGTTTAAGATATTTATTAACAATATGTTGAAATAGTTGTTGAAAAAAAGTAAAAAAAAAAGTAAAAATATATTTGGTAGTTTAAAAAAAGGTAGTACTTTTGCACTCCCAATTCACGGTAACGAAAGTGTTTCAAATGAAAACTTAAAAGTCGTGAAAACAGGGAAAAACAAGATAGTTCTTTGAAAAAAAAATTGAAGTTTAACAAGCCAAGTAGCAAATATAATAG
>CAZYEM010000111.1:0-12743 GCA_964646395.1 uncultured Bacteroides sp. | reverse complement strand
CTGAAATACATACAATAATTAGTTGTGGCAGCATTCATAATTATTTTGTTCTTCAACACCTTGGCATTATCCATATATAAGTTATATAAACCATAAGCTGTAGTATTTTTTGGATTTGAAATCGTATTTCCAATTATTTGAGTACTATCCTGATAGTATAAATACAACCCATAGTAATAGAAGTTATTAATAATATTCCCTTCAAAAATATTTCCCATTTCTTTGTTAGCAGATGAACCATAGAAATATATTCCATAATACCCCCCTTGAATATTATTGTTCTTTATTGTATTACGATGTTCAAAAGTAGATGAAACATTATATATACCAGCAACAGTAGTAGCTGTAGCCCCTGCTACCATTTCAAGTTTACATCCTTCTAGTGTATTGTAGCTTGCACCGTTTGCAAATTCAACAACACGTCCATTGGTAATATTTAATGCTTTAAAAGTAATGTTTTTTACCTTAATATATTTTGAAGCATTATATCTTAGCACAAAATTGTCAGCAGTTCCTGTTGCATTATATTGAAAAACAACATCATTTGGATTTCCACTAGCCGATTCAAAGGTTATTGTATTTGTTGCTGAAACATTATTGATTAGTGGTAATATCAATTGCTGATTATAAGTGGCTGGAGCTAATTTGAAAGTAACAGGGCCAGAAATTCCACAATTATTCAATGCGGTAAAAACATCTGCCAAGGTTGGGAAATTAGAAGTTGGAGTTCCAACTGTAAATATGCCGGCAAGATTTTCGCAGGCAAAAACACTAGATATAATAGTATCATTATCTGTTTCCTGATCTGTAACTCCATTTGGCAGATTAGTCCATGCTTTTAAGGTATGTGGTCCTACTGTAAGATTTACATTTCCCAATATTAAGGGAGCACTTACAAAATCCTGAGGTAAATTTCCTGTCCAGTCAACTATACCCTGATAAACTCCATCAACAGCCCAATGAACATCTACATCTGTAAGTGTGGTATTTCCTAAATTTTTAACTCTAACACTTACCGGTGTACTAACATTAGCAGTCATTGGACTAACCGGTGAAGCAAAATTGAGTAAAGTTGCATCAATGGCAGCATTACTCGTTTGAAAGTTAAATTTAATATTTGCCCTCTGTCCGGTAGTATTTGATAAATCGGGTACAGATCCGGCACCATAAAAGGTATTGGCTTTGCCGGCAGCTGTATTTATTTGCCAGTTAACTGCACCAGTTGCATTTCCAGGGCGATACCATTCAATAAAAACCATTAAGTTTTCACTTCCGGAATAATTAAACAAACTTCCGGTATTGCACATAAAAGTTTGCCAGCCTGCAGCAGTATTTAAATTTTGAGCGGTATTTTCATAAACCTTTAAAGCACCATTACGCATTGCAACATAATCTACATAAGTATTTGGCACATAATTTTGATCTACACCTTTAATATATATTTTTAAAGTAGCATTTCCTAATGAATATCCTTGTGCATCTGTTTTATTAAATGCCAAAGATTCAATGGTTCCTCCTGAAAGAATTTCATTTTTCTCAAACAAACATGCATTATAACTGTATAAATAGGTACTGGTTGCACTTGCAATATAAATCGGACTGAATAATCCGGTTGTTGTTGTTGTACCTACCTGAACACTTGGTGCTCCCTTTTTTATAAAAAATATTTTTGAACCTCCACTTGGCAAATTCGCACTGTTATTATAAATATCAGTAGCAGTAATTCGGTAAGAGATGATATTATTATAAGCATAAGATGGTATGTCAGCTGAATATGTACTATCACTTACATTAACCATTGGCAAAACAATATCAGCTCCATTATTTACATTATAAATCAATTGAACATTAGAAATTCCGGATGAATCCTTTACATAAGCCTGAATCGTAAACGGACCTGTAACATATACTGTATCAGAATAAACAGGGCTTTTAAAACTCATAGTTGGTGGTGTAAGTTCATTGTTTGAAGCCAGAACTTTTATATCATCCAACAGCCAGCCGTATCTGCCTTCGCCACCGACATTACCACCATCAGTCATTCTGAACCTTAACTTTATTGTAGCTTGATTTGATAATATACTTGATAAGTCAAAAATTTCTGTTTTCCACCAGCTATTATTCGGTTTTGTTACAGTATCGCCTATATACCAGGCTGTTGAATAAGAATTTTCACTGAATTTATCCAACGACATCACCCCACTTCCTAAATAATTAGTGGAAGATACAATTTGCCAGTTATTTCCACCATCAATAGAATATTGAATGGATCCTCCATCCTGAAATAAGAGTTTACAAATCTGAGCAAATTTCAAAAAAACCTTGCTATAACCAACTGTACTAAAAGAATTAGTAGTTAAATAGGTTGTAGCTGAAGGCTGAACCTTAGATGAATCAGCTCTAAAACCTGAATTTTTAAGATGTGTAGTTATTGCCCATGGAGCAGCTCCAAGCGGATCAGAAGAACTTAAAACACTGTCTCCTAATGAAGGCAATTCAAAATCTTCTTGAAAAACTACTACAGTTTGCGATGACAAAAATGTAGTAAACAAAATTGAAATCAAAAAAATAAATAATCTTTTCATAACTTGATTGATATAATTAATATTAAATAAAATTCACCCTACAAAATTAAGAATATTTTTTACGAAAACTAAATTGTTAAGGATAAACAATGTTAATTAACACAATTTTAACCGCTAAAGTTGTATGAAAACTATTTTTTTTCAATTAATTATTTAGAATAAAATATACAATAAAAAAAACATCTGTATAAAAATCTAGAAATCATTTATATAATATTTACTTGGTTTATAAATACAAAAGGTTTTTTTTAATATTATCTTATATAAACTAAATATTTAAATAAATGAATTCTTATTATTAAAATACGATTGAAAAATATTAACTTCTTAAATCCGCAAATTATATTTTGTTGTCCACGAATCCTGAATCGTGCCTTTTGAGATAAATAACATGAATTTTTATAAAATAATTATATAAAGGCAAAAATTCATAACTATTTATTAATAAAGCACTAATAAAAATCAATGCGGATTTTAGATTTATAAAAAATGAATTTGAAAAATTAAAATTAAAATTTGTTTTATGAATAAAGTTAAGCGTAATTTTTTAATATAATTTTTTATGTTTATTTTTGCTTTCAGAATTCTGATTAAAAAAATAAAAAAGTTGCAATATGAATAATGAATTTGAAAAAGCTAAATGCTTAATAATAGGTTCAGGACCTGCAGGATATACTGCGGCAATTTATGCTGCCAGAGCAGACTTAAAACCTATTGTATATCAAGGATTACAACCAGGCGGACAATTAACAATAACAACAGAAGTTGATAATTTTCCTGGTTATCCCGAAGGTATTACAGGACCCGAAATGATGAATCAATTAAAGGCACAAGCTGAAAGATTTGGCACCGAAGCCCGCTGGGGAATTGTTACCAATGTTGATTTTTCTGAAAGACCTTTTAAGGTTTTTGCAGATGATGGAAAAAAGATATTAGCTGATACAGTTATAATTGCTACCGGTGCATCAGCAAAATGGCTGGGATTGGAATCGGAAAAAAAATATAACGGACAAGGTGTATCTGCTTGTGCAACCTGCGACGGTTTCTTTTACCGCGGCAAAGATGTAGCAATTGTAGGTGGTGGAGATACCGCTGCTGAAGAAGCAACTTATCTGGCTAAACTATGCAAAAAAGTTTATATGATTGTAAGAAGAGATGAACTTAGAGCTTCAAAAGCAATGCAGGAAAAAGTATTTAATACACCAAACATAGAAATGCTTTGGAATCACACAACCAAGGAAATCTTAGGTGACTTTTCAGGAGTTAATGCTGTGCTTTTAACGAATACTAAAACCGGTGAAGATAAGAAAATTGACATCCATGGTTTTTTTGTTGCGATAGGTCATACTCCAAATACTGATATTTTTAAAGGAAAAATCGATATGGATGAAATGGATTACATAAAAACCATACCTGGTTCAACCAAAACAAGTATCGATGGAGTTTTTGCAGCCGGTGATGTTCAGGATCATTATTATCGTCAGGCAATTACAGCTGCCGGAAGCGGATGTATGGCTGCAATAGAAGCTGAACGGTTTTTATCTTCAAAATAACCTTATATTTTGGGTTCTTTTAAATCGAAACTAAAAGAACCCACTTTTTTATAAAATTTTCTATATAAATTTTTCATGGATCAACAGACTTCTAATAATCAATTTCAGGGAAAGTGGAAAAAAGAAACTCCAGTTTTACGTAAGAAAAAGAAAATAAGATATAAAAGAAACAAAGGTTTTTTTTCATCTTTTATTGAAAAATTTAAAAAAAAATTCAAAGCAATTAAAAATGAATTATTCACTTTTAAAAACAAAACTAAATCTAAATATTCACCGGTAAAGAAAAATGACTTTCGAACGTTATCCAACAGATCAATATTAAAAAAAGCACTACAAAACTCAAAACGAGATTTATTGAAATTGCTGAAATCCTTTAAAATAAAAAGAAAAGAAGTCAGACGTTCTGAAATAATTTTACAAAAAAAAATAAGGAAAAAGAAAAGGGAAGAATTTATAAATTCAATCATTTATATATTAAAATTTAAATTTTTATTTGATAAGGATTTCAAAAAAATAAGTAAAGACACGTTAACTATTGGGAAAAAAATCCAGAAAAAGAAAGCAGAAAATTTAAAAAACAAAGTTATCAGGTATTCTCAATTCAAGTTTACCAACAAAAACCAAAGCTTGAGTGTAAAATTATATCAGCGTGAGTTGAGGTATAAAAGAAAACAAAAAATAAAGAAATTCATCTCAGATATTATAACTTTCCCTCAAAGAAGTATTAATAAAATAAGAAGTTCTCTTAGAAAAACCATTAGGAATATTTTAAATATAAAAGAAAAATGGAATACATTATTGCTGAATATTAGCAGAATAAAAAGTAATCCAGAATTAAAATCACGCTTTGTTTTCACTTATTTTAATTCAACACTCGCATTTTTTACTACTTTTATTTTGATTTATTTTTTAAATCAAGTTTTAACTTCCCTTATCTGTTCAGCATATTCTATTCCTATTGTATTGTATTATTTTGATATTATTTATCAGGTTGGACCATACTCGAGTTTATGGAATCGTTTTAACATCATAATCATCTATGGGTCAGCGCCTTTCTTTTCATTACTTTTATCTGTAATTTTTTATCAATTATACAAAATATCAAAAAACAAATTTAAGTATCTCAGAATCTACTTTTTATGGGGAATGATCAATTCCTTTAATTTTTTCTTCGGTGCATATATCGTTGGTGCAATTACCCGCAGTGGATTCATTTATTTTACAGAATGGATTTTCTTTAGTTATGTGTTTGATATAGAAGAAATAATATTTATGGTTAGCAGTTTAATCAGCTTGGTTTCTATTGGATATTTTTCCTCTGATTTCTTCTTAAGTTCGGCTGATAATAAAGAGCTTATATCATTTAAAAACAAGCCTTTTTATAAATTTACACAAATTTTTCTCCCATGGCTTTCCGGAATCATCTTATTGTTATTATTTAATCTGCCTAATATTACCGTTTATAATTTGCTTACTTATGCATCACTATTGCTGATGATTGTACCATCTATGTTAGATTATAACAATTATAAAACACAACAAATCATCATTGTAAAATCAAAACAGAAATATACGTTTTTAAAGTGGAGTTTAATTGTTTCGCTGATTGTAATAATCCTGATACGTATTTTATTAAACAATGGAATATGGTTAAGCTAAACCCAAGCTATTGTTTTATTTTCTATATTTTTCACAAATTCGGCTGGTGAAAATCCACTGAATGAATGAAATTCTTTTATCAGATGAGACTGATCGCTAAGATTGTAATTTGCAATAATAGTAAACCAATCTGCATTTTTCTGAGTAAGTGCCTGATGACAAATACTATCAAACCTAATCATTCGTGAAAACATTTTGGGAGAAATTCCAATATGTGTTTTAAAACTACGCTGAATTTTTTTATATTCACTTTCTGAATTATTACTTATTTTATTTAAAAAAGTCATGCCTTTATTATTATTCATCTCTTTTACAATATAATTTAAAAAGCAATCTTCTTTTTTAGAATTTGACTTCAGTAAACTTATTAACCATTTCTCCAAAATACGTATTTTTTCAACAATAAACACCTGAGAATAAATATGATCTCTAAGACTATTTATCCCATTACCAAAAATAAAATCAGGATTCATTAGCTGTTCTGAAGTTTCACTCACAGGCAAGTCCATAAAATACGAAGCTCCCTGTGGTTTAAACCTAATTGTAATAACGTCAATAATTTCGCCAAAAACACCAATGTAAGCTTTCGATTGCTGCCCGACATAAACAGCATCTTTTATAGTTGTATTTTTGTCAGAAACATTATAGTATTTCATTTCCGAGCCAAAATTCAAAACCAGATTGGTATGCGTATCTGGTGTTATAAACTGCTGATGAATAGGCAATTCAGAAGCTTTTCCTTTCCAGTACCAATACATTTCGATGTAATCGGAAAGCGGATAAGCCGGATGAAATCTCTCGATGTACATAAATCTTCTATGTTTATTGAATAAATTTAAAATTGCTTAACACTAATGGCTTACAAACAGTTTAATAAATTCAAACCAAGTTGTATATAACCTTAGTGCTTTGTATGCAAAAATAAATAATAAAATATTTGAAATAAACAAAACAATGACGAAAGACTGTTTTTTAATTCTGAAACCGACATTCAGTAGGCTGATTTCGAAGTTGCTGTTTATATATAAAATGACCCTAAGGGAGCAAAGCACCCTTAGGGTCAATTCAATATTTATTTTATTAAGATAAAAACAATACTGTTTAAAACTCAATTTTATAACTCAACATTGGCAGCATCCCAATACTTTGTTGCAATTCAACCGATTTGGTGAATGAATTGTAGGCATAGCCCAGTGGCTGTTTTCTGTCAAGTAAATTTTTCACCTGTATCGACCAGCTTCCGGCATATTTCTTATGATTAACCTTGTAATTCAGTGTAATATCGAGATAGAAAAAATCGTCGAACTTTTCGGTATAGATATGATTCAAATCCAAAATTTCACGGTTTTGAGCTATCGATTGATTTAAATCAACAGGTGTATAATATTCTCCACCCGAATAAGTTGCCTTCAGATTAATACCAAAAATATTTTTGTTTTTAACCGTAAATTCTTTCCCAAGCAAAACATTAAAAACATAATTGCTGTTGAAACGCGTGTTTCTCTCTATTCCATCACCACCCTTGTATTTCGATTCGAAAACCGAAGCAGTTACCAGATAATAAAGATTATTACTCAAAAACTTCTCGAAAGTAAAATCAATACCTCTGTTAACTCCTTTTCCTTTGTTTTGTAAAGAGTCGCTGAAATATTGTTCGGTTTCATTCAATAAAGAGTAATAACTATTTGCCACTACCGGAATGTTATAAAGCTGCTGATAATAAGTTTCTACTTTCATACGAAGATTCTTATTGATACTCCAGTCATAAGCAAGAACAAAATGATGTGCCTTCCCAAAATCAAGGTCTTTATTGCTGGATATTGCCATTGGATATATAGGATTTTTTGCCAGATAAACCGATAGATTTTCCATCTGGCTATGATTTCCATAACCCAACGTAAGTGAATGTGCAGCCATAAAATTCCATTTAAAAGACGCACGTGGTTCAAGATATAAGTTGTTGTTCAGCAAAAAATACTGAACATGAAATCCGGCATTCAAGGTAAAATGCTCATTAAAATCATATCTTGATTGCGTATAAGCTTGTAGTAAACCACTATTACCTTTGTCGTCAACAAATTGCGAATAAATACCTGTTTCTTTGTCAAGGGCTTTCATGTTTAAATTATAGAAATATTGGTTATAAATAATCCCGGTTCTATTACTATGTTTACTATTGAACTTTTGATTAATCAACACATTATAAGCAAATTTGGAATTCATATAATCCGACTCCTGATTGCGGTTCAATGAATAATCGGTATTATAAAAGCCATCTTCATAAAAAACCTTATTGCCACTTATTGCCAATGAATTCTTCATATAAGTTTTATTGCCTAGAAAATAAGTATGAGAAACAGAAAGTGCTCCCATATAGCTATTTAATGCCGATTTTTGTCTGTCTTCGTTTTTCTTCCATTTTAGTGAATCGAGTTCCGGGTCAAATTTTGACAAACCAATACCACTGATACCTGTAATACTCAATATACCTGCTTTTTCCATTGGAATATTTATTTTTACCGATAAATCCTGATAGGTAGGCAGTTTGTCTTTCCAATCAGGAACCAGATTACGAAGCATACCTAAGGTAGAATACCTGTAATTGAACAGATAAGAAGCCTGTTTCCCTTTTTTAAAAGGACCTTCAGCGGAAAAATCAATACCCATAATACCAATCTGAAAAGCATATTCACGTTTAAATTGATTTCCATTGCGGAATTTCATATCAAACACACCCGACAATGCATTACCATACTCTGCCGGAAAAGCCGAAGTGTAGAAATCAGAATTAGCCAACACCTGAGTACTGAATACAGTAACTCCACCTCCCGAAGAACCTATCCTTCCAAAATGATTGGGATTTGGGATATCGGCTCCATCAAGCCGCCAAAGCAAACCTTTTGGAGAATTGCCTCTAACAATGATTTCATTTTTCTCTGTACCAGCTCCGGCTGATACTCCAGCAAAATTAGAGGCTGCCCTAAGCGGATCATCAAAACTGCCTGCAAAGCGTTTGGTTTCATCCACCGAAAAAGCTCTGGCACTTATACTTGCCATTGAGTTTATGGTATTCTTCTTATCTTTCGTTGCCTTAATTTCAACTTCTTTGGTAGTTACTACATTCTCTTTAATTTCAAAATTCAAAACACACTCTTTTCCTGAACTAACCATCACTTCATTCAAAACAGCATTCTGATAACCCAAAAAACTCACTTGAACAGTATATCTGCCAACCTTTACATTTTTAATTTCAAAATTACCATTCATATCCGAAGAACTGCCAACAAGCGGATTTGTATTAAGTAAAACAATATTTGCACCGGGCAGGCTTTGTTTTGTATCCGTGTCAACTACTCTACCTCTGATTGTTTGGTTAATTTGAGCAAATAATAACGAATTTGAAGCTAAATGCACAAGTAGTACCACTAAAAATAACCCATTTTTTCTCATAACATATACTATTTAAAATTTTCTGCAAAATTCATTACAAATTTATTCTTTTCATTGTAAAAATTGGACAAATTTTAAATTCAGAAAATATTTTTAATAATATTAAATTTGTCTATAGAACCACAATCATTATATTATTGCCCACTGATATCGTTAATTAAACAAATTAAAATTTAAGAAATCATACGACGATGATAAATGCAAATAACTAATAATAAAAGACTAATAAAAATACTTGCGAATATTATTTAAGATAATTGTATAATTAAAAAAATTATACTTCTTCTTTTTCAAATTATACCTTCCACCAAAAATAATAAGACCAATACTACTGTCGTGAAAATTCCGCAATTTACGAAAGCTATATTACTAAATTTCTAGCATATATTCTGATTGTTTTATAAAGAAAATAAACAGACAATTATAAAACAGACAATTGTTTGAAGGTCTAGCTTATTGTTTTTTCAAAATATACATATTAAAAAACCCGATAACATTTATTGTTATCGGGTTTTAATAAAGATTTAATTCGCTTTAATTCAATATGAATTACATTTTCTGTTTTTAAATAAACATTAGTTGCAATTGCATATCCTTTTACTGAAAGCTATATAATTTATTTTATTATCAATTGCTTGCTGCTATCATATTTTATAGAATAAGTAAAGATTACAACTTTTGATTCTTTGGGTTTCAGCTTCATTTTCCACATTAGCATACCAGTATTTTCATTGTATTTCCCAGCAAATTCTTCCGAATTAAAAATTACTTTTATGTCTTTATCATTAGCCACCGGAATCTGATCTTCAAGTGTTAAGTCAACACTGGAGTTCTTATTGTTCCTAACTGTAATTTCCATTGTAATGGTCTTGGTAGTATTGGTGCCTAAAGTTTGTTCTTTTACTTTGTCCTTAAGCTTTTTACGGTTAATAACCACACTCTTGTCGCTTCCCAGCGAAATTTCAAGTGTATCGTTAACCATATTAGGATCGATAGTAGTAACTCCAATATAAGTTCCTTCAAAATAGATGTTAGCCTTTGCAGTCATCAGGTTTAAATCTTCCCAGCCGGTAAGTTTGGCAATAAGAAATGCATCTTTATCCATTTTCGGAACAGCATAATGATTATATATTGCCGAAATATTATTATCCAGAACTGCCACAAGATGTTGTTTGCCACTTGATGATATTGTATAAGGCAAATCAATATTATACTCTATCGAAGTCATGTTTTGCGATTGGGTAGTATAATCGGCTGTACTTCCGGCAAGTGCTTTATTGCTATACCCTTTATAGGCATCATTATCTAAACTCAAATCTTCTCTGGCAGCAGCAGGTGCTTTGGCTTCAGTTTGCATTACAACATTGGAAGTGTATCTTGTAACTGGCATGTAATAAGTTAAATACCATGGAGCCAGATAAGGTTTTGTATTGTTTTTATAAGGATTATTGGTTGAAAGTGTTAATTTAACATTATTCCATTCCTCACCTGTATTTTGATAAACATTAGCTTTGAGCGACAGAGCAACAGGTGATTCCACATCTTTAATACGGATATCATAAGCTGGTGTCCAACCTGCATTGCTGGTGATATAGGAAACCGATAAGCTTCCTGAAACTGATTCCTTAGCAGAAACGGTTACTATAATCTGATTTATAGGGGTATTATTCCCTGTTTTTTCGGCAATCAAACGGTTTTTATATTCAAGCAGGTCGTTTAAACGTTCCTGAACTTTAGTTCTAAGTGTAAATAGTTTGTTTTCTTCACGTTTTATTTTTTGTAATTCAGTGTTTATGGCTGTCATCTTGGTTTGATAGAAATCCATAACATCTTTAAGTACAGGTAACGAATCGCTACTGGCACCACCTTTCATCAGTGGATTAATTGCCAGCATATTTTTTTGATTGGTAAACAAATCTTTTTTGTCTTTTACAACATCCAGATCGTAATTTATTTCAACCAAAGAATCCTGAATATTAATTATTTTATTTTGTACAGAAGCAGGAATTAATAATTCCGGGTTTTCGGGAGGTTCCGGATATTTTACATTATGTTTGGAATCGAGAATGATAAAATTTCCGCGTCCGGTAGTTTGCAAACTTGCAACATTTAAATATGCAGAAACCCCTTCGAAAACTAATTCGCTTATACCGGCTTGCAAATTTACATTTGCCGATCGGGTTATCTGAGCTCCATTGGTAAAAACAGTTACTTCTTTTACAGAAGACTTCAATTCCTTTTGATTCTGAGCCATCATAACTTGCTCAAAAAAGATGATTAATAAAATAATGCAGATTCTTTTCATTTGTTTAATTATTAAATTTGTGCATTTTCCATACCAAATTTTGTGCCAAAAAAATTAAAATGATTTGGGCTTTAATAGGAATATGAAATTGAAAAATTTATATGATACTTATGCTTATAGAAAGTAATTTAATTGAATATTAGGAATTGCTTCAAATTTATATTAAGTTTGTAATTACTTTTACATTAAAGAAAAATGATTATCCAAAAAATTGTTTTGTCATGATGAATATAATAAAGAACTATCAGAACAATCTTGCATTTTTATCAGGAATTTTAGTATCACTTGCTTTTTATTTTTTAAATCCTTTCAACCTCGGAGCAGATGCCAGCAAAACTGTAGCTATTGCAATTCTTATGATAGTGTGGTGGGTAACCGAAGCATTGCCAATGCCTGTTGTAGCATTGTTGCCGGTTATATTACTGCCAATACTCAAACTGGGAACAATTGAAGAGGTGTCAAAAGCATATAGTAATAGTGTAATATTCTTATTTATGGGTGGTTTTATGATTGGGCTAGCCATCGAAAAATGGAAACTGCATAAGCGTATTGCTTTACATATTGTTAAACGCACAGGTACAAGCGGCGACAGAATTATACTTGGTTTTATTATTGCTACAGGCTTTATTAGCATGTGGTTAAGTAATACTGCAACCACAATGATGATGTTTCCAATAGCTTTAAGTGTAATTACAGTTGTCAGGGAACGAGAAACGAATAGTAAGAACATTGCTAATTTCTCTTTGGTAATGATGCTCGTTATTGCTTATACAAGCAACATTGGAGGTATGGCAACCATCATCGGCACACCTCCCAATGTTGCATTTATCGGTTTTATCGAAAAGAAATATGGATATACAGTTGAGTTTTTCGATTGGATGATCATTTGTACACCTTTGGCTATATTATTGTTAGCAATGTTATACATCGTATTGTGCAAATGCCTATATCCCAATAATATTAAGAGCAATAGTGCAACCAATGCTTTTATAGGAAACGAAATAAAAGCTTTAGGTAATCTGAATTCTGCAGAAAAAAGGGTACTTATTATTTTTTCAGTAACAGTATTATTATGGATTACAAAAGACTTAATAAATCAACTTAAACTAATCAGGCTTGATGATAATATAATTGCAATACTTGGAGCATTAGCCTTATTTGCAACACCTAGCGGAATAAAGAAAGATGAAA
>CAZYEM010000110.1:9284-12761 GCA_964646395.1 uncultured Bacteroides sp. | reverse complement strand
TTTGTAAATTATTTTCATTATTTATATAAATATTTAAATAAAATTCATTATTTTAGCGTCCTGTATTATATAATAAACATTTGAGTATTATGAAAGCTTGTAAAGCCATCTTATTAATCTTTATCATTACTGCTTTTAGCCACATAACAGCTACAGCACAAAGGAATTACACCCAAGAGGCAGATGATGCTTTTAAATTGGAACAGTATAATATTTCTGTTGATAAATACAAAAAAGCGTACACAAAAGTTAAGCAAAATAGAGCAGAAAAGAACAGAATTCTATTTCAGATTGCTGAAGCATATAGAATGATGAACAATACAAAGAACTCTGAATTAGCTTATAAAAGAGTTATAAAAGTAAATTATTTTAAGCAAGAACCAAAAGTTTATTTGTATTATGCTGATGCTTTAAGAGTTAATCAGAAATATGAAGAAGCATTGCTTAGTTATCAGGATTATTTGAAATTAGTTCCAGGTGACGTAAGAGCAAAAAATGGAGTTGAATCCTGTAAAACTGCACAGGATTGGGTTAATAAGCCTACTCGTTATGAGGTTGTTAACATGAAAAGATGGAATTCAAAAAGTAATGAATGGCGACCTGCCTTCAGTGATAGAAAAAAATTAAGTGAACTGGTTTATTCCTCCACTGGTGAAGGAGTAACAGGAAAAGGTGAAGATGCCTGGACTGGAATGGGTTTCTCTGACTTTTTTTCCATTAATCAAGATAGAAAAGGTAACTGGGATTCACCTCAGCTTTTTGATTTGGATTTAATGGTAAATACTGAAGTTAATGAAGGTGAAGCTTCATTTAATGAAAGTGGAAGTACCATTTATTTTACCAGATGCGGAGTTGAAAAAAAGAAAAGACTTGGTTGTCAGATTTATAAATCTTCTAAAAAAGGAAAAGGATGGGATGAAGCTGAAGTTGTCGATTTGGGTTCAGAAGATTATGATTTTGTACATCCTGCAATCAGTGCAGATGAATTAACAATAGTTTTTGCTTCAAATATGCCAAATGGTTTTGGCGAATTTGACTTATGGATGGCTAAACGTGATAAAAAAACAAAACCTTTCGGAAAAGCTGAAAATTTAGGAACTACTATTAATACACCTGGAAAAGAAATGTTTCCAACTCTTAGATATGATACCGCTTTGTATTTTTCTTCCAATGGATTAGTTGGATTAGGTGGTTATGATTTATATAAGTCTTCTTTTGTAAATGGAGAATGGACTCCTGCCCGTAACATGGGTTATCCTTTAAATTCAAATGGAGACGACTTGGGTATGACTTTTTATCTTGAAGGTGAAAAAGGATTTTTCTCATCAAACCGCAAAGATGGTCGAGGTGGTGATGATATTTGGTCATTTTATTTACCTCCATTATTATATACTTTACAAGGTACAATTCGCGACGATAATACGTTGCAATTATTAGATGGTGTTTCCGTTAAGATGACTGGTTCTGACGGTACTACTGTTGAAGCTAAAACTGATAAAAAAGGAAAATATAAATTTGATGAAAAACAATTCTTACACAATGTAACTTACAAACTTGTTGTTAAAAAGGATAAGTATTTTGGAGAGGAAGGAACAGAATCTACTGTTGGTTTAAATGCAAATAAAGATTTTGTCCATGATTTTAGGTTAAGACCAATCCCAAAAGACCCAATTCTGTTACCTGAAATTCTTTATGATTTAGCAAAATGGGAATTAAAAGAACAATATCAGGATTCATTAATAGATTTAATAAAAACATTGGAAGCTAATCCAACTATTGTTATTGAGTTGCGCTCACATACCGATTCACGTCGAAGTCCGATTACAAATGATACCTTATCGCAAAGACGTGCTCAAAGTGTTGTAGATTATCTGATTTTAAGAGGGATTCAGTCCGGACGATTATTAGCTAAAGGATATGCTGAAAGAATTCCACGTACTTTATCAAAAGAAACCAATGTACTTCGTAATGGAAAATTATATACTTTCTCTTCAGGTATTACATTAACAGATGACTATATCAAAACATTAAGAACTGTAGATGAGAAAGAAGCAGCACATCAGCTAAATCGTAGAACTGAATTTAGTATTTTACGTGATGATTATATTCCTGAAGCCAAAAATGATACTTTACCAATTGGAGTTGTTTCAATCGTAAATAATCCAATGGAAAATATTGTTGAGTTTACTATTGGTGCAAATGGTGTTCAATTAATACCTTGTATTGTAAATAATGTTTCTTTCAATATGGCTATTGATGATAAAGCTAAAAATGCTACTTTCTCATACGAAGACGCTCAGGTGTTCTTAAAAGAAGGTCGTATTTCAAGAAATGATTTTAAAGAAAATGAAAAAGCGATTGATAAAGATGGTAATATTGTTGAAAAATCAACAATAATTTTAAAATCAATAAAACTTGGAAATTCAATCATAAAAAATATTGAAGCTGTTGTGATGAAAAATATGAAAATTTCATTAATTATTGATAAACCAACTTTAAACAAATTTGGAGAGGTAACTATTGATAAAGACAAGAAAAAGCTATTTATTAAGTAAAAATAAAATAACATCCCGACTACAATCGGGATGTTTTGTTTAAAGACATGAACAATCTGTTAAAGTACGATTTGAGAGGTGTTTCTGCATCGAAAGATGATGTACATAATGCCATTAAAAATATTGATAAAGGTCTTTTTCCAAAAGCATTTTGCAAAGTTATACCTGATTTATTAGGAGGAGATGATAATTATTGTAATGTTATGCATGCTGATGGAGCTGGTACCAAATCTTCGTTAGCTTATATTTATTGGAAAGAAACCAATGATATTTCTGTTTGGAAAGGAATCGCTCAGGATGCAATAATCATGAATCTCGATGATTTACTCTGCATTGGTATAACAGATAATATATTACTTTCCTCAACTATTGGCCGAAATAAAAAATTGATTCCAGGTGAAGTAATTTCAGCTATAATTAACGGGACTGAAGAAATATTGCAGGAATTAAGGGATAATGGCATTGGTATATATTCAACAGGGGGAGAAACTGCAGATTTGGGTGATTTGGTTAAAACCATTATTGTTGATTCAACTGTTACTGCAAGAGCAAAAAGGGAAGCTATTATTTCAAATCACAAAATACAAGCTGGTGATGTAATTATTGGATTGGCATCAGATGGGAAAGCTAATTATGAACACTTTTATAATTGTGGTATGGGAAGCAATGGATTGACTTCTGCCCGACACGATGTTTTTTCCAGAGAATATGCAATAAAATATCCAGAGAGTTACGATAATTCAATTGCTGATTCATTGGTTTATTCTGGTAATCTTAAATTAACTGATAAGTCTGAAATTGAAGGTCTGGATGTTGGAAAAATGGTTTTATCCCCTACACGAACTTATGCACCTGTTATTCGTAAAATATTGGAAATTAATCGTTCAAATATTCATGGAATGGTACATTGCAGTGGTGGAGC
>CAZYEM010000110.1:0-9184 GCA_964646395.1 uncultured Bacteroides sp. | reverse complement strand
GTATTGGATTTTATTGTAATTTTGCAAACTGAAAAATTGTAAGAAATGTTAGAAAAATTAGAAGCTATAAATAAAAGGTATCTCGAAATTGGAGATCAAATGAACGATCCGGAAATTATGTCGGATATGAAGCGATATATTAAATTGAGTAAGGATTTTAAAGATCTGCAACCAGTTATTGAAGCTTATAAAAAATACAGTAATATAATAGCTAACATTGCTCATACCAAAGAAGTGCTGAATAATGAAAAAGATGAGGATTTCAGAGCAATGGCTAAAGAGGAACTAAATTTATTGGTTGAAGATAAAGATAAAATGGAGGACGATATTCGTTTGATGTTGATTCCTGCTGATCCTCAGGATGGTAAAAATGCTATTATTGAGATAAGAGCCGGTACAGGTGGTGATGAAGCAAGTATTTTTGCTGGTGATTTATATCGGATGTATGTAAAATATTGTGAAGCCAGAAAATGGAAAGTGGAGTTGGTAGATGTAACTGAAGGAACCGTTGGTGGTTATAAGGAAGTGATTATCAATGTAAGTGGGGAAAATGTTTATAGTCAGATGAAATATGAATCAGGAGTTCATCGTGTACAACGAGTTCCTCAAACAGAAACTCAGGGAAGGGTTCATACTTCTGCAGCTTCAGTTGTAGTACTTCCTGAAGCAGAAGAGTTTGATGTTGATTTAAAAGTTTCTGATATACGTAAAGATACCTATTGTGCGTCTGGCCCTGGTGGTCAATCTGTAAATACTACTTATTCTGCAATCAGATTAACACATATTCCAACAGGAATTGTTGTTACTTGTCAGGATCAAAAGTCACAGTTGAAAAATTATGATAAAGCTCTTGTTGTTTTAAGATCAAGGATATACGAATTGGAGTACAAGAAATATCTGGAAGAAATGTCTTCTACCAGAAAAACCATGGTTTCCACAGGCGATCGTTCTGCTAAAATAAGAACTTACAATTACCCTCAAAGCCGTGTTACAGATCATAGAATTAATTATACAATGTATAATTTGGCAACTTTTATGGATGGTGATATTCAGGATATTATAGATGCATTGCAATTGGCTGAAAATGCTGAACGTTTAAAAGCCGCCATTGGTTAATTATTTATTTCATAAATTTTATATTGTATTATGAAAAAACAAGAACTAATTGATATTATAAAGCAAAAGAAATCATTTCTTTGCGTTGGTTTAGATACCGATATTACTAAAATTCCTAAATATTTATTGGATGCTGAAGATCCTGTATTCGAATTTAACCGTCAAATAATTGATGCAACTATTGATGTTGCAGTTGCTTATAAACCCAATCTTGCTTTTTATGAATGTATGGGTTTAAATGGCTTATTATCATTAGAAAGAACCATTAATTATCTAGAGAAGTTTAGAAATCAGGTTTTTACTATTGCTGATGCAAAAAGAGGCGATATCGGGAATACATCCCAACAGTATGCAAAAGCATTTTTATCAAAAGAAGGCTATGATTTTGACGCAATAACTGTTGCACCATATATGGGTGAGGATTCTATAAAACCTTTTTTGTCATTTGATGAAAAGTGGGTAATTGTCCTAGCTTTAACTTCAAATAAAGGTGCTTTCGATTTCCAGTTTCTAAAGACTGAAAATCAAAGAAATTTATATGAAGATGTTTTATATAAAACAAAAGAGTGGGGGAATGAAGAGAATATGATGTTTGTAGTTGGAGCAACTCAGGCAGAAATGCTTGAAAATATCAGAAAAATAGTTCCCAATCATTTTTTATTGGTTCCTGGAGTGGGTGCTCAAGGTGGTAGTTTACAAGAAGTTTGCCATTACGGAATGAATAATGAAGGTGGATTATTAATAAATGCATCAAGAAGTATTTTATATGCTTCGTCTGAAAAAGATTTTGCAGTAAAGGCAGGTATTGAAGCTCAGAATATGCAAAAGGAAATGGAAATCCTGATGAAATAATTTTTGCAAGAAAATTATTTACCAAATAAAAACATCCATTTTACTTTTAGGTCTGTTTTTGTCCATCCATTTGAATCCTTTAAGAATTCTTTCAGATTGACTCAGCTCATTTAAAGGATACAATGTACCTTCCGGGTTTGTAATAAATGTTATTGATTCTATTTGTTTATTATTAATAAATATAAGCAAATCGCTGGAAATGGCTTTATTTATTCCAATTATATCATCACTGTTATCTTCTTTAAGAAAATAAATAGTTTCTGAGTTGCTTTTTACTTCAACTTTATACAGTTGATTATCAGTGAAAAACCCATGCATGTTTCTACCTTTAACCTGATTGTACTGCGAAGTATCACTTTCTGAAACTATAAATGCATTTGAATTTAAAAACATTTCTTTCATTTGCTTTTTACCGGATAGTAAAAAAATAGTATCTGCAGTTAATTGATTTTTATCAGTCCATAATATTGGATTATAGTACATATTAATAAGAGAATCTTTCATTACAAACGAAAGTGAATCGCACATACCCTGAATATCCGATCTGAAAAACTTAACCTTTCTAAATGCAAGCAAATATTCAATATTTTCAGCTGTATCATATAAAGCCCTAAGCGTATCAGAGTGTAAAAATAGCGTATCATTATTTTCAACCAATATTGCCAAAGCACTGTCTGTTATTAATGATTTATTCAATAATTCATTGTTTTCTATATAATTACCTTTTAGAGTAATGTTTTTTGCTGTATCAATTAAAACTACATTATTATAAGCAACTCCATATCCTATTTTGCGGTCATAATACATACTATCGCCTTCAAGGTATTGATTTTTATTTTGCAGCCACGAATTTTTGCTGAATTGAGATTTATCAGTATTCGTATTATACCAACCGTTTTCACAATATATTTTGTTTTCTTTGCTTACAATATTGGTAGGTCCAAAAAAATATGCAATTTCTGTTTTTGTGTTAAACATTAGTGTATCAGAATCTATTGTATATTTGGGATTTACAAGTAAAACGTTGGTTTTAAAGAAGAATTGTTTTTTATTGGTATAATAATGTCCGATTTTACTGGTCAGTACATTTTCTTTATCAACAATCTTACCTCCGTCAAAATAGCTTGCTATTCCTGTTTTACGATCATAATTCAAGTAGTTTGTAGTTAATGTTGTTTGATTGTCAATGAGTTTTACATTTTCTAGTATTTCCGCAATTTTTGTATTTCCATCATACTTTAATGTATTTCCATATATATTTAGTGTGTCGCTTACTTTAATTCTGATATTGCTAAATGCATCAATTTTATTATCATTTGTATAAAAATAAGCACTATCACAATATACTAAAGTTCCATCATGTGTGAAAATGGCATTGCCCACTAAAACATTAATGCTTTTGTCAAATTCATGAGCCCTCAAAATATCAGCCTGATAAGAAATATTTGTTTTTTGTTGAGAAAAACAAATATTATTATAAGATAATAGTAATGATATGATAATAAGGAAAAGATGTTTTTTTTGCATTTTATTTTTTACAATAAAAACCCACAGTGTTTGCTGTGGGTTTTATTTTTTGGTTTATAAATAGTAAAATTTTTATTATTCTTCGGTTTCTCTTTTAAACTTTTTATCATGTTTGGTGGTACTTTCATCCGAATCGTCATAGTCACTTTCTTCGTCTTCATTGTATCCTTCTTCAATTTTATCGATAGCACCAACTCCATCAAACCATAATTTGTTGATTTGTGGAATCTTACTGCCTTTAACTTTTAAAGATATTTCTACATAATAGTAGTTTTTCAATTTTTTTTCAGGGAAAAGTTTTTGATACATTCTATCATAAAGTATTTTTTCTGCTTTTACTACTTTATATTTTTTATATTTCTTAATTAAATAATTTTCAAGTGGTCTGAAAATGTTTTTAGGATCCATAATGGTAGTTGTTGAAACCAGTTTCCCATCTGGTGCAAATTCTGCTTTTTGATCATTAATTCTGAAAAAGAAAGTAGCAACATAATTAGAATCAACTTGTTCCCATGATACGTCTTCTGTTCTTGGGAATTTTTTATCAAACATTTTCTTTACCAATCCAGGAACATCAGCATTTGATCTGTTTTCTGATTCATCATCTTTTCTTGATTTTTTTGAAGAATTTGCTGATTTTGGAGTTGGTGAGACTTTCGCTTTTTTTACAGGCTTTACATCTGCATCTGCATCTTCTTCCATTTCCTCTTCTTTTTCAACTTTTTTATTGCTTTTTTTAGCTGGTTTATCTTCTTCAAAAAACTCATCTTTTTTTGCAGATTCATTTTTACTCTCAGGTTTTATTATTTCAGGAGCAGTACTTTTAGTAAGATTACCCGCCAAATCAAAGAATAATTCACCGTCTTCATCTTGATTCAAGCCTTTTTTCTGAATTTTCAGGTAATAAAAATTATTGTCATCAGGTTCTTCAATGTTTTGTGATATCACAATTTTGAAACCAGGATAATTATCATAAAAGTATTTAATAATACTACTTGGTAATTCTTTTTCTCCTACCGGAAATTTTGTACTGAGCCACTTACCATTTGGCGATATTTCAGCTTTACCGGATTGACCATCAATTTTTATGCTTGCATAATAGTTGCCATCAATCATTTCCCATGTCTTAACCTTAACATCAGGATAAATGGTTTCAAGTCCTATCAATACATCTTTTGGGACTTGTTCTTCGTTAATTTTCTGAGCTAAAACATTAGCTGACAAGAGAATTAAAAAAAATAGAATCTTAGTTCTCATAACTTTTTTTTATTTATTTACTTTCCCTGAAAATGGTTTGTGTCCTGTCAGGACCATTAGAAACCATTGATATTGGAATATTTACATTGTTTTCAATATGTTGAATATAGCTTTTCAAATTTTCAGGAAATTGATTATACGTTGATATATTATTAATGTTACTGTTCCACCCAATTATTTCATCATAAACAGGTTGAAGCGGATTATTTTCAGTTTCAAATGGTATATAATCAATTAATGTTCCATTCTGATTATATTTATGACAAATTTTTAAATTATCAAATCCATTTAAGACATCAATTTTAGTAACAACCAGTTCGGTAACTCCATTAAGCATGATAGCATAATTAAGTGCTGGTATATCAAGCCATCCACATCTTCTTGGGCGGCCTGTTGTTGAACCAAATTCCTTGCCTTCCTCTCTTAATTTTTCGCCATTTTTGTCGAACAATTCAGTTGGAAAAGAACCACTACCTACTCTTGTGCAATAAGCTTTAAAGACACCGATAACTTTACCAATTTTATCCGGAGACACTCCCAAACCAGTGCAAACTCCTGCTGATATTGTATTTGATGATGTTACAAAAGGATAGGAGCCAAAATCGATATCCAGTAAACTTCCCTGTGCACCTTCGGCAAGTATTGATTTATTATCTTTTAATGCTTGATTAATAAAATATTCACTGTCGATTAAATCAAAATTTTTGAGGTTGTCAATAACTGATAACCATTTTGATTCGTATTCTTCAAATGTCATATTCTCAATTAGATAATTTTTAAAATCGAATTGAAAACTTTTAAGGATTTCTAAATGCTGCTCTTTAAGTTGGTTGTATTTTGCTGGAAAGTCAATGCTTAAAGTATCTCCAATTCTTATTCCATTTCTGGCAGTTCTGTCAGTGTATGCAGGTCCAATCCCTTTTAAAGTTGAACCGATTTTTGAATCTCCTTTTGATTTTTCGTAAACAGCATCCAATAACCGGTGTGTGGGTAATATAAGATGTGCTTTTTTTGAGATTTTTAAATTTTTACTGGCATCAATATTTCTTTCGATAAGTTTATCTATTTCTTTTTGAAAAATAAATAAATCAATTAATACACCATTACCAATGATATTTATCGTTTTTTCGTGAAAAATTCCTGATGGAATCGTATGCAAAACGTGTTTTATTCCATTAAATTCCAATGTATGTCCAGCATTTGGTCCCCCTTGAAATCTTGCAATCATATCATATTCAGGAGTTAACACATCTACTATTTTCCCTTTTCCTTCATCGCCCCATTGTAAGCCGAGTAATACATCAATTTTTTTCATTATTCTGTTGATTCTCTTTATTTTGATTTATTTTTTTGTTGCGTAAAATGTAAGTGAATGTTCAAAAATTTTAATATCAAACAATTCTTCTATTGATTTTTTTATTTCTTGTAATCTGGGATCACAGAATTCAAGTATTTCATTATTATCTATTATCAACACATGGTCATGTTGTTTGTATTGAAAAGATTTTTCGTAAATTGCACTACCATCACCAAACTGATGCTTTGTTACCAGATTACATTTTAATAGTAATTCCATTGTATTATAAAGAGTAGCTTTACTTACCTGATATCGGCTTCTTCTCATTTGAACAAATAATGATTCAATATCAAAATGACCCTCAAATGAGTATATTTCCTTCAAAATTGTATAGCGTTCAGGTGTTTTGCGATGACCATTATTAATCAAATATTCAGTAAAAAATCTTTTTACCAAGTCATATGTACTACCTGTAATTTCTTTCATTTATTTGAAAATTTAATTCTTATAAGCATATTTTAAAAATTTAAAGATCTTTGTTTTTTCGTCTGTTTTTAAAACTTGCTTTTAATGAATGATTTACACCCAGTTTGTTTAACAACAAATTTTGCATAAAATTACAAATATTTTTTTATTAATAATGATTATAAATAATTATTAATTCCTTTTTATTATTTGTTATATAATTAGCTCATTCTAACAATTTTCTGAACACCTTCAATTTGTTTTAATTTTTTCATCAAATCCTTTAAATGTTTGGTGTCATTTACATAAATCATGATATCTCCATTAAAAATTCCTTCACTGCTTTGTAAATTAAATGAACGGATATTTAAATTCAAATCCTCTGAAATGACTCTTGAGATATCCTTTACAATCCCTTTTTTATCAATTCCATTAATTCTTATACCCGTTAAAAATTTAATTACTTCATTTTCTTTCCATTTTGCTTTTACAATTCTATTACCATGCGTTGACATCATCTGAATTGCTTCATCACAATTGGTTCTGTGGATTTTGATTCCTTCATCCGGTGTAATTAGTCCTATAACATCATCTCCCGGTATTGGGTTGCAACAGCCTGAAGTACTATATTTTAGGTTTTCATTTTTTTCGCCAAGCATCAAGGTTTCCGGCTTGTTTTTTATCTGGCCTTTTATTTCTTCAGCTAATGATTTTAATGGTTGATCAGTTATTTTTCTTGATTTGTAAAACGGGTTAAATTTATTTATCCAAAATCCTCTTTCTTCTATGTTAAAGCAAGTTTTCACTTCCTTTAGCGTTATTTGTTTTGTGTAAGCCTGAAAAAATAATTCGGTGGAACTTTGGATTTTCAAAAATTCTTTCAGTTCACTGATATTTACTTTATTAAAATCAATATTGATCTGATTGAAAAAATTATGAAGAATGTTTTTTCCTTCTTCCGAATGTAATTTCTGATCTTCTTTTATTGCGATTTTTATTTTTGTTTTTGCACGGGCTGTAACTACATTTTCAAACCATAATTCGGATGGCTTTTGTTTTAATGAAGTTATTATTTCTACCTGATCACCACTTTTAAGCTGGTAATTAATGGGAACCAATTTATGATTTACTTTTGCACCAATGCAGTTATTACCAATATCAGAATGAATACTATACGCAAAATCGAGAATTGTAGATTTTACAGGTAGTGTTTTCATTTCTCCTTTTGGCGTAAAGACAAATATTTCTTCTGCAAACAAATTTAATTTGAAATCATCTAAAAAATCAAGCGCATTAGAATCAGGGCTTTGAAGTATTTCCTTAATTTTATTAAGCCAATTGTCTAAACCTGTTTCAATTCTCTGATTTTCCTGAATCTCTTTAATATTGTCGGTTTCTTTATATTTCCAATGAGCAGCATATCCTTTTTCTGCTATTTCATCCATCCTTTTGGTGCGTATCTGAACTTCAACCCATTTTCCGGAATGGCTCATAACTGTGGTATGCAATGCTTCGTATCCGTTAGCTTTCGGGATTGAAATCCAATCTCTTAGTCTGTCGGGATTCGGACGATAAAAATCTGTAACAATTGTATATACATTCCAGCTATCCGATTTTTCATTTTCATAAGGTGTGTCGATAATAATTCTTATTGCAAATAAATCAAATACCTCTTCGAAAGGGATTTCTTTTTTTTGCATTTTACCCCATATTGAATAGATTGATTTTGCTCTTCCTGTGATGGTAAAATTAAATTCCTTTTCCGCTAATGCTTTTTTTATTGGATAGATAAATTTGTTGATAAATCTGTTTCTTTCTTCTTCTGTATCTTTTAATTTTCTTGTTATTGTTTCATAAATAGTGGGTTCTGTGTATTTCAACGATAAATCTTCCAGTTCGCTTTTTATTGCATGTAACCCTAACCGATGGGCTAAAGGAGCATAAAGATAGATGGTTTCGGATGCAATTTTTAACTGTTTATCTTTTGGCATTGATTCCAGGGTACGCATATTATGCAGTCTGTCAGCTAATTTTATTAGAATTACGCGAACATCATCTGATAATGTTAAGAGTATTTTTTTGAAATTCTCAGCTTGAATTGATAAAGTAGCCTGATCGAATATCCCTTCTATTTTGGTAAGCCCATCTATTATTTTTGCAATTTTACTTCCAAAAATAGCTTCAATATCTGCCAGTGTGTAATCGGTATCTTCAACAACATCATGCAACAATGCACAAATTACTGAAGTAGTTCCCAAACCTATTTCCTGAACCACAATATGTGCAACTTCCAGCGGATGATATATATAGGGCTCGCCGCTTTTTCGCCGCATATCTTTATGAGCATTTACTGCAAGGTTAAATGCTTTCCTGATTAGTTTTTTGTCTTCTATGCTGATAGTTGTTCGCCATACGGTATAAATATTTCGATAGCGTTTTAAAATTTCTTTTTTTTCAACTTCTTCGTCGATAATATACATAGATACTGGTAATTATAAATTGATGATAAAGTAAACAAATATAATGTAAATTTTTCAATTAGTTTGCAATGTTTAAAAACATAGTTTAAATATTATCGCGACTTCTATAAATTGATTTTCCTTTGTTGAACTTCAATATTTAAAATAATTCACCAATTTATTTAATCCTTAAATCCGGAATTTATATTTT
>CAZYEM010000109.1:0-12810 GCA_964646395.1 uncultured Bacteroides sp. | reverse complement strand
AGATGCAATATCACACAATCGAAGCTTTCGTCGGCAAATTTAAGATTCTGACCATCCATAACCATTGCATTTACCTCTCTTTTCAATTTTCTGCTTCGTCTTCTTAAGGCAGCTATCATTGCAGGAGTAATGTCAGTAGCTGTTATGTCGCATTTATGATGAATGATTTCCAGATCCAATCCGGTGCCGGCACCAACAATAAGTACTTTATCATCTGGTTGAATGTTGAGCATTTCAATGGATTTCCTGCGCGATTTAGTAAGCACACGTCCAATTAAATCATAGAAAGGTGTATATATGGTATAACGGATTATATTCCATGTGTTCGTATTTATTTTCATTACTCAAATTGTTTCAACAAAAATATATAATTTTTCAGAACCGTACTTAAAAAAAGAACAGATTTATAAATAATTTTGGTAATGGATGTCTTTAAAATAAAAAAAGCTGCCTGTTAGAGCAGCTTTACTGGTTATTAAATTAAACCTAGTTTATGTTTTTCGCTAATTACTTTCAACATATCCTGCGTCATGGCATCGAGATCGAAAGATGGTTTCCAACCCCATTCTTCTCTGGCACAACTGTCGTCAATTGAATTTGGCCACGAATCGGCAATTGCCTGACGGAAATCTGTTTTGTAAGTGATTTCAAATTCGGGCATGTATTTCTTAATGGATTCAGCAATTAATTTGGGTGTAACACTAAAAGCTCCAACATTAAAATTAGAATAATGTTTTAATTTGCTAAAGTCAGCCTGAAACAAGTCGATAGTTGCTTTAAGGCAATCGGGCATATACATCATTGGCAACATGGTATTTTCGCTTAAGAAACATTCATATTTGCCATATTTTACAGCATCATAATAAATAGCAACTGCATAATCGGTAGTTCCACCACCGGGCAGTGTTTCGTTGCTGATAATGCCAGGATAACGCAAGCCTCTGATGTCCATACCATAATTTGCAACATAATAATCAGCAAGTAATTCGCCGGTTACTTTGGTAATTCCATACATGGTAGTAGGTCTAAGGATGGTTTCCTGTGGCGTATTGTCAACAGGAGTTGTAGGTCCGAAAACGGCTATCGAACTCGGAATTAATACCCTTTTAATTCTTTTTTCACGTGCTAATTCCAAAACATAAAGCATTCCTTTAATATTTACATTTAATGCCAGCATTGGGTTTTTTTCGCCAACTGCCGACAGGATAGCAGCCAGATGTATAATAGAATCAACTTTGTATTTGTCGATTACATCGGCAATAGTGCCTTTATCCAATACGTTTAGTTGTTCAAAAGGTCCTGAAGCTTTTATTTTTTCACTTACATTCGGACTTAAATCAGATGCGATAACATTTTCGCCACCATAAATATTGCGTAATGCCATTACCAACTCAGAACCTATTTGCCCTGATGATCCGGTAATTAATATTTTTTTTATCATGATTTTTTTATTTATAAATTGAATTTGGCTTAGTAGTGAAATCTACTTTATTTTCGGTAGCAAAGGTAAAAAAAATTGCGAAAACAAAACAGATACAATCGAAAAAATGATTGATTATTCAAAGCTATTCTTATTAGAGTGATTCCGGAAATTAGATTTTTTGAGGCGAATAAGATTCTAAAAGCCACAATTCCGAAAAATCGGGATAAGGACTTTTAAAATTGAAGCTCAACTTAGAAATTACAATTTGTAGAAACTTTTATTATTGAAACTGAAGATTATTATAATCAATATTCAGAAATTAAGTTATGTATATAGCTAAAATTTGTAAAAAAAATTCATTAGTGCTTATTTAATAAGTAGTTAAAAATGTTTATCTAAAGTAGATTTTAACTAAGAATTCGTGTAATTAGTTGGCAATAAAGACAAATTATGGATTTAAAGAAATATTTATACTTATGAATGTCTGAAATAAGAATTTCAGCATTTTTTATTTTTATTAATCGATGTCAACTCCATTTAAACCCCAAAATTTACCCGATAAAAGGAAATAATTGACTGATAAAAGTTCCAAATTGACTTTTTTATTGCTTTTCCGGTCTTTAACCCTTATGAAGTGTATTTCAGATTGTATTTTGTTAGTGTGGTCTAATTAACTTGTTTTCATTTGTGTGAGGATGTATTTTTGCTTCATCAATTAATTAATAAATAATAAAAACAAACAATAAAAAAATTAAAATCATGAAAGCAATAAAAATTATCACAGCAGCAGCTTTAATCATTATGATGACAGCATTTAGTTCTTTTGCAAAAGATAACAAAACCAATCAAAAAAGCAGTTTGAAAAAAATATTGGCAAAGGAAGTTTCATATCCTGAGTTTGCAATAGAAACAGAAAAAGAAGGAGCCGTTTATGTTCTGTTTACAATTAATGAAGAAGGTAAAATTATTATTGAAAATATGAACTATGAAGATGTAACTTTAGGTGATTATGTTAAAGAACAATTATCAAAAGTAGCAATCGACACTAAAGATTCAGCAATTGGCAGTACACATGCAATGAAATTCGATTTCAAACTCATGCAATAAACAAAACTGCTTTACACTTAAAATCAACATACTATCTCCTGAGCCTCCAGAAATGTGAGGCTCTTTTTATTTATTCCTGTAATTTTAAAAAATTGACATAGGAATATTAGCTATTCCTGTTTTTATAGCATATTATCGCTGCTCTTTTTTTACTATTTTTGCCAAATGAAGCAACTTATATTTATTATTAAATATTTAAAATACCGTATCAATGCAAAGACCAAATATGATATCCATTCTCCTTTTGTCTTTGAATTGATTACAAAAGTTTTCAATAATAAAAAATCAGATAATGAAGTTCGAAGTATTGAAACAATTCGAAAAAAACTGCTAAAAAATAAAGCTATTATTACTTATGAAGATATGGGAGCAGGTAGTTTGTTTTCCACTTCGAAAACCAAAAATGTTTCAGATATCACACTCAATTCGGCAAAACACAAAAAATATGCTCAATTACTGTATCGGATTGTTAAACATTTTCAATCTGCCAATATATTGGAACTTGGTACTTCTGTGGGTATTAGCAGTGCATATATGGCTAAAGCCAATCCAAAAGCAACTATTACGACAATAGAAGGAAGTGAAAAGATAGCTATTTTAGCGAAAGACAATTTCAAACAATTGAATATAAATAATATCACTCAGATAGTTGGGAACTTTGATATTAAATTACCGGAATTATTAAAGGAGAAATGTATTTATGATTTTGTTTTTTTCGACGGAAACCATCGCAAAACGCCCACTTTAAATTATTTTAATCAATGTTTGAAAAATAAAAATGAAAATAGTATTTTCGTTTTCGACGATATTCATTGGTCGCAGGAAATGGAAGAAGCATGGAGAGAAATCCAGCAATCAACAGAAGTAAGCGTTACAATTGATTTGTTTTTTCTCGGATTGGTATTTTTCAGAAAAGAATCCACTAAGGAAAATTTTACAGTTAATTTCTAAGATTAGTTTAATGTTATAATTAATTATTTATCAATAGATTTAAATTAGTAAATTCATATTTTTTATCTTATCAGAAAATCATAAACAGCAAAAAACTACAAATAATCAGCTAAAGTCTGATTTTGCATATAATTTCTAAATTCCAATGAAAGTTTATTAATAATTCCACCCATCAGGCATTTATCGAAAGGACAAACCGGACGATCCATCGGGCAACCTTTATCAATTATAGGACCTTCAATAGATTGATAAATATCTAATAAAGTTATATCAGCAACATCTTTATCAAGAACAAAACCACCGGCAGGTCCACGTGTTGATTTTACGAAATTGTCTTTTACCAGCCTTTGCATAACCTTAGCAAGATGATTTTTTGAAGCTCCGGTAGCATCCGCAATTGAGTTTACATTAATAATATGTTTTGATCTGCCTATCAAAACCATTGCATGTATTGCTAATGATGCAGCTTCTGATAATTGAATAATTCTTGCCATATCGATTTTTTTTAAGATTGTAAAATTACTGATTTTTTTTATATAAAAAAAAGGCTTCCTTTTGAGAAGCCTTTAATTTCTTTGAATAGAAAACTACATGTGATTTAGTTTTTTCATTAGTTTTGATTTTAAGTTGCTAGCCTTATTCTTATGAATAATTGACTTTTTTGCAACTTTATCAATCAATGAAATCATACTTGATATTTTTTCAGAAGCAGCAGTTTTGTCAGTTAAATCTCTAAAAGATTTTAAAGCATTACGCATTGTTTTTGCATAATATCTATTATGTAATCTTTTAGTTTCGTTTGATCTGATGCGTTTTAACGCTGATTTATGATTTGCCATTTTTCTATTGTTAAATGTTTTTAATATGTAGTCCGTAGGGGATTCGAACCCCTGATTTCTAGGATGAAAACCTAGCGTCCTGGGCCAGCTAGACGAACGGACCGTGCTTTTCCATCAAATTGGAGTGCAAAATTAGCTATTTTTTTTAAACCTGCAAACTTTTTTTATCTTTTTCATTACTTTTTTTCAATATTTATGCTAATTTTTTGATTTGCATAATTTTAATAATTATTATTTATTGAAAATTTTTTCGGCTACAGCCACTCCATCAAGTGCTGATGAAACAATTCCTCCTGCATATCCGGCACCTTCACCACATGGATATAGATTTTTTAGCTGTAAATGCTGAAAAGTTTCCTGATCTCTTGGAATTCTTACTGGTGAAGAAGTACGTGATTCAACAGCAAAAACGTTTGCCTGCTCTGTATAGTACCCTTCCATTTTCTCATCAAAAGCCAAAAATGCTTTCTGTAATCTCATTGAAATATTTTTAGGTAATATTTCATGCACGGGAGCTGAAATAATTCCGGGTATGTAAGAACTATCATTTAAAGTAGATGAAATTTTTCCTTTTACAAAATCTGTTAATCTTTGTACAGGAGCAATTTGTCCGCTATTTGCAAAAGCAAAAGCTGATTTTTCAATTTCCTCCTGATATTTTAATCCTGCTAACGGACCATGTTTTTCATAAGCAGCCAAATCTGAAAGCTCAACAGAAACAACAATACCTGAATTTGCATAAGGTGAATTTCTTCTTGAATTAGACATTCCATTTACAACTATTTGTCCTTCTTCAGTTGCAGCAGGCACAATAATACCACCAGGACACATACAAAAAGAAAATACTCCACGATTTTCGACCTGAGTTACCAACTGGTAAGTAGCTGCAGGTAAGTACTGTCCTCTGTTTTTGCAATGGTACTGCATCGAATCAATTAAAGTTTGAGGATGTTCTACTCTTACACCAAGTGCGAAAGGTTTTGCTTCAATCAGAATTTTTTTCCTATCTAACAATTCATAAATATCTCTTGATGAATGACCGGTCGCTAAAATGAAATTATTTGCTTCAAATAAATTTCCTTTCTGATCAACAACGCCCTGAATTTTATTATCCTTAATAATAAAATCGACTACTCTTGTGTCAAAATAAAATTCTCCACCATATTCCTTAATTGTAAATCTTATATTTTCAATAATTGAAGGTAATTTATCTGTACCGATATGTGGATGAGAATCTATCAAAATATCTGTTGAAGATCCATGAGCAACTAATTTTTGTAAAATATCGTTTACATTACCTCTTTTCGTTGAACGGGTATATAATTTCCCATCAGAATAAGTTCCGGCGCCACCTTCTCCAAAACAGTAGTTAGAATCAGGATTTACTTTATGCTCGCGATTAAGTGCTGCAATATCATATTTTCTTTGATTTACATCCTTTCCTCTATCAATTATAACTGGTTTTAAGCCTGATTCAATAAGTTTTAATGCGGCAAACAACCCAGCAGGGCCTGAACCAATAATTATTACCTTTTCAGCATTTTGAACATATTTATAGTGTGTAGGAAGTAATGCTTCATTTTTTGGATAAGAATCATTTGTATAAACCATTAATTTTATACGATATTGCACTTTTTGCTTACGTGCATCTATGGATCGTTTTAAAACCACGAATGAATTTATCTTTTCTTTCGGAACTCTTATAATCTGAGCTATTGCCCTTTCATAGGAACTGTTGATATTAAGCTGCTCTGGCAACAATGAAATTTCAATTTCTTTAATCATTATTAAATTTATAAAGTTAAAATATGTAAAAAAAGATATGGTGTAGTTATAATTACTTCTTTGTGAGTTGTTTTCTATTCAAATGTTAGTGAAAACTGAAACATTTTTGAATTTAGACGATCTATTCCATTTGTGAATACATTATCTTCCCTCACTAACAAATCATTAATACCGTAAGACATTTTTAATTCGGCACCCAGCTTAAAATAAACAAGATAAAAATCAAATCCAACACCCATTTCTAATAAGATGTCACTTTTGTCTAATTTCAAAGTATATTCATCATCATCTTCTGTTTTTTTTGCCTGAGAAGCTAAATCCAAACAGTATTTTACACCTCCCAATACATAAGCACGTGTATTTGTCATCCTTTGAGAGCGTAGTTTTATCTCAAGTGGAAATTCAATATAGGTTGATTCAACTTTTTTACTGACACTTGAAATGACAGTGTTATTATATTTTATAGAATAAACAAGTGTGCGTTCACCAAATGAAAGAGAAGGTATAAACCTAATATTCATATAATTGTTAAGTTTTAAATCGGCAACAATACCAATATTAAATCCGAGATTAGGTATAGCTTCCACATCGTAAAGTGTATCGAGAGTAATTAAATTTTCAATAGGCTTTATTGTAAAATTCATTTGATTTAAACCTAACAAGAATCCAAAATGATAATTTTTATAATCATAGTTTGGATTATTCGGAATTCTAACACGTTGTGCATTAATTTGAAAAACAAAAAGAAAACAAATTAAGAAAACAAGAATGCTTTTATTTAAATTAATATTCATTTTTTAATATTCAATTTGAATGTAGTAACGGATAATTTTTATAAATATTTCATTCCGGTATAAATACTTGCTATTCCAAATGTTAACTTTTTTATTCTGATATCCTTAAATCCAACTCTATTTAAAATTGCGGTAAAATTTTCTCCATCAGGAAATTGATTTACCGATTCGGGTAAATACATATAAGCATTGTCGTTTTTAGAAATCATTTTTCCAAGAACAGGAAGAATTCGTTTAAAATAAAAGTTATATAATTGTTTAACAGGAAAATTAACAGGTTTAGAGAACTCCAGAATTGCAACAATTCCATTAGGTTTTAATACTCTGAACATTTCTTTTAAACCTTGCTCCAGATTTTCGAAATTTCTAACACCAAAAGCTACCATACATGCATCAAAACTGTCACTTTCAAAAGGCATATTCTCCGAATCAGCATTGATTAACTGAATAATACAATCTTTATTTTTATCAAATAATTTTTTTTGACCCACTTTTAGCATTTCTTCAGAAATGTCTAATCCGATGATTTTTTCCGGATTCAAAGTAGTTGCCTGAATAGCCAGATCAGCTGTACCTGTAGCTACATCGAGAATTGTAAGCGGTTTGTGTATTTTTAATATTGCTATCAGCCTTTTTCTCCATAAATAGTCAATATTTAATGATAAGAAATGGTTTAAAAAATCATAGCGGGGTGCTATATTATTAAACATATTCCTTACATATTCCTTTTTCCCTGCAGCCAGTGAGTATTCCCGTTCTTCCAATTGATAATTATTGATTTATTGATTTTAATTCGTTAAGTAACCTTTCCTTATCAACAGGAACTACGCCAACTTGTTCACAAACTAAACCTCCTGATAAATTTGAAATAAAGGCAACATCGATTGCTTTAAGATTATGCCCCAAACATAAAGCAGCAGTACTGATTACTGTATCACCTGCACCTGAAACATCTGCTATTGAACGTACCTGAGCAGGAAGTAATGTATTGATACGCCCATTATCGCGGGAATTACAAGTAAGGAAAACCCCTTTTTCCGATAAGGTTGTTATGATAATCCGCATGTTCTGTTTGTCGAGGAGTGCGTTTGTAATTTCAGATAATTCCTCTTCAGATACAATTTCGTTTTCAAGTTTCAGTCCATCCCTTAGTTCCTTTAGGTTTGGTTTGAAAAGGGTTACATTTTTATATAAACTAAAGTTTCTCCTTTTTGGATCAACTGCAATTGGAATATTTAATTCATTAAGTTTATCAATAATTTTGTCGAGTAATTCTTTGGAAACAATACCTTTATCATAATCCTGTATAATTACACTGTCAATTTTTTGACCATAAATAATATCTTCAACTTTTTCAATAAACAATAAATTATCCTCATTATCAAGCGGATGAGAAACCTCTTCATCAACTCTTAGCATTTGGGAATTATTTCCGAAAATCCTGAATTTTGTTGTTGTAATTCTTTTAGTACTTTTAATAATTCCTATATCGGAGATATTGTTATCTTTCAACAGATTAATAAATTCCTGTCCTTTGCTATCATCACCAACTACAGAGCATAATATGGGATGTGCTCCCAGAGATTGTATATTAAGAGCTACATTAGCAGCACCACCCAGACGGCTCTCTCTTTTATTAACAACCACAACAGGAACAGGTGCTTCCGGTGAAATTCTTTCTACTTTTCCCCATAAATAAGCATCTATCATTACATCTCCTATAATCAGAACTTTCTGAGAGTTAAATGATTTGAATAATTTGTCGAAATTTATTTGTGATGTCATACTAAAAGTATTAAAAGTTTTAAGCAAAATTAAAAAAAAAATTAATATATGAGTTATCTGTTTTTTGATTTGGAGGTCAATTTTCAATTTTTTATAAATTGTTTTGGTATAATACTAAATGTATGATGTTTATATTTATTAGATTTAAAATCATATTATAAGTGAAATGATTGAAATATTTTTTTTGTTTATGTGTTTTTTTGAAGAATATACTTTTCAGCATTTATTTTCACCCCTGCTAATTCTTAACTTTTGCAACTTCGTTTTTGCTTATTGTAATTCACACCTGTTTTTTTAAAGTATAATCTTACTTTTTATAAGTTCACTTTAGATTTTTTGTTGCTCACTCTTGTCTTTTGTGTGTTCACATTACACTTTTTATCGGAAGTTCATAAAATAAAAAAACATTTAATAATAGATAATATTGGGTTTGGTAGTAACTATTATATTTTTTTCAGTGTTTCCATTTTCATATCATTTTGAATCTAAACAATTTGCGTAATTCTCAATTTTAAAAAAAGAACATCTGTAAGGATTTGAGAACTAATTCATATTTTGAATTTAGCAGTTTATTATAAAAAATATATAATTATAACCATGCCTTTAATTTCCAATTTTATACTATTAAGTGTAATAATTAAAAAGTTTTACACATACGTAAAACTTTTTGTATTTTTGCAAAAAGTTTTACGTATAGTGATGCATAATTTGAAATTAAATTTTATTTTTCATGAAAAATCTACATCTTTTACCTGATGAAATAATTAAGCGTAATATTTACATTGAAAAAGCTATTCCATTTATTGATAAGGATATAGTAAAGATTTTTATTGGTCAGAGAAGAGTTGGGAAAAGTTATATTTTATTCCAGCTTATCAGATATATTTCCGAAAATATTGCAAATGCAAATATTATATACATAAATAAGGAATTGCCCGAATTTAAATTTATTAATGACGATGATGATTTGCTGAAATATGTTGCAGAAAATCAAACTACAGCTAAAAATTATTTGTTTGTTGACGAAATACAGGAAATCATTCATTTTGAAAAAGCTTTAAGGGGGTTACTAGCATCAGGTAAATGGGATATCTGGTGTACAGGAAGTAATGCAGAATTATTATCTTCGGATATTGCTGGTGTTATGAGTGGCAGATCTATCGAAATTCCGGTACATTCCTTGTCTTTTACCGAATTTCTGGAATTCCATAAATTAGCAAATGATACTGTTTCGTTGAATTTATACCTTAAATTTGGTGGACTACCCTATTTGAGGAATATTACACTTAAGGAAGAAATTGCTTATGAATATTTACGGAGTATTTATGCTACCATTTTATACAAGGATATTATTACGAAATACAGAATAAGAAATATACGGTTTATAGAAGATCTGGTGAATTTTGCAGCTGATAATACAGGTTCATTGGTTTCATCAAAAAAAATCAGCGATTTTTTGAAATCACAAAAGATTAATATACCTCCGGTTAGAGTTATCGAATATTTGAAACATTTGTGCAATGCCTTTTTTCTGATTAAATTACAACGTTCTGATTTGAAAGGAAAACGTTTTTTCGAAATCGGTGAAAAATATTATTTTAACGATCTCGGATTAAGAAATGCAATAATAGGTTACAAACCCAATGATATAAACAAAATTCTTGAGAATGTGGTTTTATTGCATTTGCTGAGCAATGGATACAAAGCATTTACAGGTTCGATAGGCGTAAAAGAAATTGACTTTGTATTTGAAAAAAATGCCCATAGAATATATGTTCAGGTCGCTTATCTGATAAGTGATGATAAGGTTTATGAACGTGAATTCGGAAATCTGAAATTAATTGAAGATAATTATCCAAAATATGTAGTAAGTATGGACAGTATTAATCTGGGTGAAGAAAAAGGAATTATTCATTTGCAATTGCTTCAATTCCTGAATACCCGCTTTTAATCTCTTTGGGTAAATTCCCCGTTCGCTTGCTGCGGGGAGATTCATTCCAAATCAAAAATAAAACACCTATAGTTGTGCTTATACAGCCATATCGAGAGGAATTAAAATATACATTTACTGAACAATATGTGCTTGAAATAATTGAATACAATAAGTATTAACCGAAAAGAAAGTTCTTTCCTTAATGCTCTGTTTATTATAAGTGATTTATTATTTTTTCATTTACTGAAATTGCATAACTTATAAGTAGCTTCCACAAAAACAAGGAATAAGTTATGTATAGGTGAATACTGAAATAGTAATCCACCCCAAAATTTGAATGGGCAGATTTTCTCATTTTCAGCACTTAATATTTCATAATAATTTTCTGATAAAAAGTTGGCAGTAACTTGAAATTTATTAAATTTGTAGCTAATTATTTTTAGGAAATCCATTATCCGGAATACCGGATTTTAAACTTAATGTAATTTTAAAACCTATACCTATGCGAATCAGAACAAAAATGATGCTAATGCTGATAACTTCTACCGTTATCGTTTATGCTATTACCTTAGCTTTTATAGCTTTAAGGAGTATAAATACAGCTGAAGAATCTGCTTACGAACTTGCTGCTTCAAAAGCAAGAGAATCTGCATATAATTCAAAATCTTACCTGCAATCGGCAAGTGATGTAGCATGGGCATTGAACCATAATTTCATGGCACTGAAAAAGCATGGAAACAGAAATCGTGAACAATACCATGCATTACAACATACAGCGATTAAAGAAAACGACAATTTCCTTTCTGTATGGGTTATGATGGAACCCAATGCTCTCGACCGCAATGATTCTTTATATGTAAATGATCCTATTTATGATAATCTTGGAAGATATAACAGCGGCATTGTTCGCTATCCGAATGAAATTAAAGATGAGATATTCGATGCCAATAATGAAGACGAATATCAGGCCGATTATTATCTTGAACCTAAAAATGCAAAAAATGAAATTATCATGGATCCTTATATGTACGCTTATGATATGCCAGGTGCATTGAATGATAGCTTTTTAGAAACAACTATCGCTATACCGATTATAGAAAATGATATTGCAATTGGTGTTGTTGGTGTTGACATCGATTTTAAGGCTTTGCAAAAAATTAATTCAGAGATAAAAATATATGAAAAAGGATATGGCGTAATCATTTCTCATGGTGGATTTTATGTAAGTCATCCCAATGATAAACTCGCAGGAAAACCAATAAAGGATTCTACTATCATTAATTTGATAAAAGAAGGAAAACCATTTAATAAAAAAGGGTATGATGATTATATAAAAGAAGATGTAATATATGTATATCAACCATTTACAATAGGGAAATCGAATACACCCTGGGCGTATTGTATGATAGTGCCAGTAGATGAAGCTTTGGCAAATTCTCAGCAATTATTAATTAACGTTCTTATATTAGGATTCCTGGGAATTTTAATATTGTCGTTCGTCATTTATTTAATATCGAAAAGCATCAGCAAACCTATAGATAAAAGTATTCATTTTGCAAATATTGTTGCTTCAGGTAATTTGAATGAAAAACTTGAGTTTGATTCGAAAGATGAATTAGGTAAAATGGTTGAAGCCTTAAATAAAATGGTTGAGAAACTCAAATCTATCGTCATGAGTATAAATTTGAGTGCCGGTGAATTAGAGGTTTCGAGTGAGGAGATTAAACATGGTGCAGAACAAATGTCGGATGGAGCTAATGCGCAAGCTTCGGCAGTAGAAGAAATTTTATCTACCATGCAGGAAATGTCTGCAAAGATTGAGCAAAGCTCATATAATGCTACAGAAAGTGGAAAATATTCGCAAAGTACTACTGAAAGCATGAAAAAATTTACTCAGGCTACAATTAACAGCATGGAAACATCGCGAAAGATTTCTGAGAAAATCAATATTATCAACGAAATAGCTTTTCAAACCAACTTTCTTGCATTAAATGCAGCTGTTGAAGCAGCAAGAGCAGGTGAACACGGCAGAGGTTTTGCAGTAGTGGCAGCCGAAGTACGCAAACTTGCCGAAAAAAGTAAAAAAGCTGCTGATGAAATCAGTGTTATTTCCAAAGAAAGCATTGCTGTTAATAATGAATCTAAAAATCTGATGGTTCAGTTGTTTCCTCAGATTGAGCAATCGATGATGTT
>CAZYEM010000108.1:0-12939 GCA_964646395.1 uncultured Bacteroides sp. | reverse complement strand
TCAGGATATAATGCAAAACGAAATTAATACAGCCAATAATCCTACCGATTTATTACTATATTATAAATTCAATCAGGGAGTACCTGCCGGAAATAATACAGGCATTTCTAAATTACATACCGAAGTTAATTCGCCTCTTTATGATGGAGACATTACAAATTTTGCATTAACAGGAAATACTTCAAATTTCAATGGAACTTTAAACACCTCGTTTCAGGCAATTTCGTTTCCGCAATTGCCAACTAAATTAACCAATTCTCCTCCTTTTGCATTACAAGCAAATGCTACTTCCGGATTACCTGTTAGCTATATAATACTATCAGGACCAGCAACTTTGACTAATGATTCCATAGTTACACTTACCGGAGCAGGAACTGTAAAAATTAAAGCATATCAAAATGGTAATGCACAATATGATACAGCAACTCCTATTACAAATGTTTTTGATGTTGTTGATCCTGCTATCAATGCACCAGTAATTGACCCACGTCATCCTTTGGCAGGAAATGTTTATATGGATACACTTACTAAAATACAATTAGCTGCAATAGCATCAATTAATTATCCTTCATTATTTTCGGTGCAGAATCTGAGTTTCAAAATAAATGGAACAACAATTCCTGCTCATGATTTTGGAAACGGACATTTTACTGCATGGTGGCAACCTACAACTTATGGTAATCATGCTATTGAAATTTTATCAACCAGCAACTTCGGAGCAATTAGTTCCAATATTGTAAATATTAATATAATACAAACTGCTACGGATATTAATGTGCAGGCTTTTAGTGGCGTATTGATAAATACAGGTACTCCATCCGTAATTGTGGAAGGTCAACTTCCTTCTTTTTTGGGTGCTTATGATACAATTATTGCTACCTTAACTGTTACCTGCCCTCCTGGAGGATGTGGAGAATGGGATCATATTGCCAGTGTTGAAGCTAAAAGCCATGAAGGTAATTGGTTTGAAGTTATACGTTATATAACCCCTTATGGAACTGCATGTTCTCACAAACTTTTGGTAACTGATTACGAATCCTTATTAAAAGGTAAAGTTACTTTCAGAGTAAGTTGCGGTACATTGGATAATGGTTATCTGTATGCTTTAAATATTCAATATAAGTCGGGACCAACCCGCAGATATAGCCAGGTTACACAAATTTGGAACAAAACATTTCCTTTTGGAGATTATGCAAATCTTCAGCCTGTAAATATATATAACTATACTTTCCCTGCCAATGTTTTATCTTCAAAAATAAAATTAATTTCAACCGGACACGGATGGGGAACTTTAAATACAAGTAATGCCGCAGAATTTTATGATGCTACACATCATATTTATATAAATGATGTAAATACTTTTACTCAACATAACTGGGCAAACTGTAATCCTAATCCAGATAATTGCATGCCACAAAACGGAACATGGCAATATAATCGTGCAGGTTGGTGTCCAGGTTCCATTGCCAGACCGTTTGATTATAACTTAACTCCATTTATTTCAGCCAATAACATAGCCTTAAAATATATTTTTTATGAACAATATCTGGATAATTGTCATCCAAACAATCCAAATTGTGTAACAGGATCAACCTGTACTAATTGTGCTGATGGATTCAATCCTCAATTAGTGGTTGCCTGCAACTTAATTAACTTCTTTAATAATCCACCACCAAATCCTGTTATTTTAAATGTTGATGAAATTAAAACTTTGGTTAATTTAGCCATATATCCTAATCCTTCAAAAGGTATTTTTAATTTATCTTCAAACGATAAGCTGGATAGAAAAAGCTTAGTTGAAATATACAACTTAATGGGACATATTATTAAGAAATTTGAATGGGAAGGTGAAAATATTTCAATAGATCTTACAGGTTCTGCTACTGGCATTTATATCTTAAAAGTTAGTAATGAGAATTTTGTTGATATAAAAAAATTGATGGTTCGTTAATTCAATTAAATAGTTATAATCATGAAAAGTTTAACTTTAAAATTTAGTTTTTTATTTATTTTAATTGCATTTACTGCTTTTAATACCGTAAATTCTCAGACAAATCAATATCTGAATTTTGATGGATCAAATGATTATGTGAATGTTGCGGGAGCATCTTCACTAATTGCAGGATCTACTGCAATATCAATGACTGGTTGGTTTTATGACAGCCAACTAGGTTATGGGCAGGGGATGATGGGTTTGCGAGGAACCGGTGGCGGATTTTATTTGATACAATTAGGCAATGGTACTATTGAATGTCGCTATATTAATTCGGCAGGTACTTTATTTCAGTTTGTTGCACCTGCAAATACAGTAATTCCTAATATATGGCAACATTATGCCTGGATTTATGACGGAACTGCTGTTAAACTTTATCTGGATGGTAACTTGATTGGAAGTGCAACTGCTTCTGGCAGCATTTCAATAGGTACTATCCCTTTTGCAATTGGTTTAAGCCCTGTTACCGGCTATAATTTTTACTATAAAGGAGGAATTGATGAAGTTACACTTTGGAAAAAAGCATTAACACAAGCTGAAATACAAAGTATGATGCAAACAGAACCAACAGGTACTGAGGCAAATTTATTACTATACTATAAGTTTAACCAAGGAGCTCCAGGTGGAAATAATGCAAGTATTACGATGCTTCATAACGAGGTTGCTGCAAACTCCCCAACTTATGATGGTGTTTTAAATAACTTTGCTATGACTGGAAATACTTCTAATTTTATTGGAACATTAAATTCATCTTTTCAAGCAATTTCCTTTCCACAGATAGCACCCAAATTAACCACTACTCCTCCATTTGCTTTAAATGCCATTGCCACTTCAGGTTTACCTGTTAGTTACACTGTAATCTCTGGTCCAGCCACTCTTAGTAATGATTCCATTATTACAGTTACCGGTGCAGGAACAGTTATTATAAAAGCTTTTCAGAATGGTAATGCCCAATATGATACTGCAGTTCCTGTAATTAATACTTTTAATGTAGTTGATCCTGCCATAAATGTTCCAAACATTGATGTAAGACATCCTTTGGCCGGTAATGTTTATATGCCATCTCTATCCAAAATACAATTAGCTGCACTTGCAACAATAAATTATTCTCCATTGTTTTCAATTCAGGAATTGCATTTTAAAATAAACGGAACTACGATACCAGCAACTGATTATGGTAACGGACATTACACAGCCTGGTGGCAACCATCTGCTTATGGAAATTACAACATCGAAATTTATTCTACTAATAATTTTGGAGCTATTGGACTTAAAACAATTAATGTAAATATTTTAGCATCTTCAAACGACACTACAGTTCAGGCATTTAGTGGTGTTATTAATAATTCTACGGTTGTAAATGAGGTTATCGTTGAAGGTGAGCTTCCTTCTTTTGTAGGTGCTTACGATACAATTATAGCTACACTTACAGTTAGCTGTCCTCCGGGTGGTTGTGGTGCATGGGATTATGTTAGAAGCATAAAGGCAAGAAGCCACGAAGGTAATTGGTTTGAAATAATCAGATATATAACACCTTATGGTAAAGCTTGTTCTCATAAAATAATTTTGACCGATTATGCATCTATATTAAATGGTAAGGTTACTTTTAAAATAGTTGGGTTGGATAATGGCTATTTTTATGCACTTTCCTTTACATACAAATCGGGAACACCTCTATATAAATACAGCCAGATTACACAGGTATGGAACGATAATTATGATTTTGGCAATTATGCGAATCAACAACCTGTTAGTGTTTATAATTATACTTTCCCAGCCGATGTACAAGCTTCTAAAATAAAACTTATTTCGACTGGACATGCAGGCCCAAACAATACAAGTAATGCTGCCGAATTTTACGATGCTACTCATCACATATATCTCAATAATGTAAATACTTATACACAACACAACTGGACTACCTGTAATCCGAATCCGGATAACTGTATGCCTCAGAGTGGAACATGGCAGTATAACCGTGCAGGATGGTGTCCGGGAACTATAGCAAAACCATTTGATTTTGACATAGCTCAGAATATAATTGCTGCTCATAATATGGCTATTAAGTATGTTTTTTATGAACAGTATATAGATCAGTGCAATCCTAACTATCCGGGATGTGTAACAGGAACAAACTGCACAGGCTGTTCTGCTGATGCTCAGCCATTTCTTATTGTAAATTGTAATCTGGTTAACTTTTTCAATGTTCCTCCACCAAATCCTCAAATACTAAGTATTTTGGAACCAAAAACCGACTTGGGTATTTCTGTTTTTCCAAATCCTTCAAACGGTAAGTTCAATTTGATTTCTAAGAACAAAAACGAATCTGATTACTTAATTTCAATCTATAACTTAATGGGAAAACTTATTAAACAAATGGAATGGAATGGAGATAATATGATAATTAATATTTCGGAAAATCCAACCGGAATATATTTAATGAAAGTTGAAAGTCCTAAAGGTTTTGAAGTGAAAAAATTGATTGTCAACTAATAATAAAACAGTTAAAGAAACTTGTTAATGTATTGACAAGTTTCTTTTTTTTATATCAAAACAGAAATTACAACTTTATAATAATTCAGAATAATTTATTATTAATCGACAGATTAGTTAATTACCAAATTAATTACAATATAATGATAAAACAAATTTTACTTTTTTTATTAATCATTTTCGGTACCATTACTTATGCAACAGCTCAGGAAGTTACTATTACCGGAACCGTTACATCTTCTGAAGATGGATCTGCAATGCCTTTTCTTACCGTTTTAATAAAAGGAACTACAAAAGGAACACAAACAGATTTGGATGGTAAATACTCGCTTAAACATGTTTCGCCTAAAGATACATTGGTATTTAGTTTTATAGGTTTTGAAACAAAAAGAGTTATTGTTGGCAAACAAACCATTATTAATATAACACTGAGTCCGACAATCAGTTCGTTGAAAGAAGTAGTTGTTACTGCTTTGGGAGTCAGCAGACAAACCCGTGAAGTGGGATATTCCACTCAAAAAGTGGATGGCAATGATTTGCAGAAATCAAATACGTCAAACGTTATCAGCGCTTTGAGTGGAAAATCTGCCGGTGTACAAATTGCAAATCCTGATGGAGTTGATGGAGGTACTACACGTATCACTATTCGAGGTAACAATAATATTTCGGGCAAAAACCAGCCATTAATTGTAGTGGATGGTACACCAATGGAAAATGATCCCGGAATGACTTCGGTTGGCAGAGGAACCGACTGGGGATCTGCTATTAATAATATTAATGCTCAGGATATTGCCGACATTAACATCCTGAAAGGAGGTGCCGCTTCTGCTTTGTATGGATCGAGGGGAGCAAACGGAGTAATATTAATAACTACCAAAAAGGGAAAAAAACAAAAGGGAATCGGCGTATCATACAATGCAACTTATAAGATAACAACTCCTTACCGTTACAGAGATGTACAGAATAAATATGGTGGTGGTGCACCAACTTCTTTTACTTCACCAACCATGAGATTTGATACAATTAATCCTTTTCCAAATTTGCAACATAATGATAATTTGATTATTGACCAACAGGGACATTCATCTTCAACCACTGCCGAGTTTGGTTATTATGGTTCGGCTGTTTCATGGGGAGCTCCTATGTTAGGACAAACCGTTAGATGGTGGGATGGTAGTTTGAGATCATGGTCACCACAGGAGAATAATCTTCAAATGCCTTTCAGAAATGGAAATACTACTACTCATAATATTGCACTGGAAGGTGGAAGTGATAGAGGCAATATGCGTGTTTCTATTACAAGAATGGACAATGAGGCTATCGTTTATAATTCTGATTTTAATCAGACTACAATAAATTTAAACTCCTCACTTAAGGTATCTGATAAAGTTAATGTTGTAATTACCGGTTCCTATATGGATTATCATCGGTTAAATACACCTACACTTGGTGATGCGGGAAATTCATTCGGAAAAGGCTTGTTATACAGCTGGCCAAGAAGCTATCAGGGTGAAGATTTTGATAATTACCAATTAGCCGACGGAACAAGAAACACAAATTCCAATTATCCCTATGCGTATGTTGATCCGTATTTGTGGTGGAAATACTATAACAACAACACAACGTTAGACCGCAATAAACTGATTGGTGGCTTTGCCCTTAATTATGAAATTACACCTTGGTTAAGTTTTGTTGGACGTAGTGGTCTCGACTTTCAGTTGGATGAGTTTATAACAAAAAACAAACCTACCGATTTATTAGGACTTATTGATGGCTATTATTCAAATTCATTAAGCAGAGACAGAAGTAACAACAGTGAATTTTTGTTTACCTTCTCAAAAGATAGTATTTTTAACTCTAAATTCAATGTAAAATACAATATCGGAGGTTCTACCTGGGAAAGAAAGATATATTCAATAAATGGAAAATCAGGAACATGGTATTATCCTAATATGTACACTTTTACTAATTACACACAAGATCAGGACAGTGCAAATATTGTTGGCGACGATATATCAAAATTAATCACAGGTGAATCTGTTTGGAGAAAGAGAATAAATTCTTTCTATTCTTTTATAAATTTATCCTACAGTAATTATTTCTTTGTTGAATTAACGGGAAGAAACGACTGGTCATCATCATTACCAAATGGAGATAATTCTTATTTTTATCCATCAGTAACTGTAAGTTTTATTCCAACTGAAGCCTTTAAGTATAGTCCTTCCTGGTTAAGTTTCTTTAAAATCAGAGGAGGAGCTTCTCAAACAGCAACGGATACTGATCCGTATCAGACTTCCTTTAATTATACTTCAAGTTTGTTCGGGGGAAGTCAATCAGCCGGATACCCAACTACCATCCCTCCTATCGCTTTAAAACCTCAGCGTGTAAATTCATTTGAAGGAGGTACAAATCTTGAGTTTCTAAATGGAAAAATTGCACTTGATTTCACCTATTATTATGTTTATTCTTTCGACCAGATTATGACTTTGCCAATTCCAGGGTCTTCAGGGTCATCATTTATCAGAACCAATGAAGGTGTTTTAACCAACAAGGGGATAGAAATCATATTAAATACCATTCCTTATAACAGAAAAGACCTGACAATAAAAACAGGGATAAATTTTTCGAGAAACAGAAACCATGTTGTAAGTTTAGGTGGAAATGCTGATAGCTATGAAATTGCTAATATTTGGGAACTTAATGGGCCTGCTATGATATTAAGAGCAGGTGATGATTTTGGAACCATTTCCGGTTACGATTATGTTTATAAAGACGGGCAGCCGGTATTAAATGATGCAGGGACAAAGTATCTGATTACTCCAACAAGAGTACCCATTGGAAATGCTTCACCAAAATTTACAGCTGGTTGGTCAACACAGATTAAATACAAAAACATATCAATAAGTACGGTAGTTGATACAAAATGGGGAGGCGATATCTATAGCGGAACTTATGTAACCAGTCTGCAAACAGGACAAAGCCCTTCTACCTTGCTCGAAAGAGATGGCGGAGGCTTACCATATACCGATCCTTCGGGCGTTACCAGCAATATAGGTGTAATACTTCCGGGAGTTCATCAGGATGGAACACCCAATACAACTGTAGTTCATTATTATTATAAATATATGCCAAATGCCGGTGGTTGGGGAAAAATAATCTCCACACCCGGCATTCTGGAAAATACATGGGTAAAATGTCGCGAAATTGCAGTTTCCTATACCTTACCTTCTGATTTGATAAAACGATTAAAAATATTTCAGGAATTATCTTTATCAATAGTAGGAAGAGATTTGTTTTACTTTTACACAACTCTTCCTGATCATATAAATCCGGAAGGAGTTATGGGTGCAGGCGATGCTCAAGGTTTCGAATGGGCTTCGATGCCGGGAACACGTTCTTTTTCATTTCAAATAAGTGCTAAATTTTAATACGATTTAATAAATAATACAATGAATAAAAAATCTTTTTTAGTTTTAATCTTGTTAAGCATTATATTAAATATTTCCTGTACCAAAGATTTTGAGGAAATTAATAATAATCCTGCGGCTTTTACTAAAGCCAGCGACGGATCTTTATTTAATGATGTTATCGGTTCATTAAAACTTGGCTGGAACGAACAATTTTATATAAACAACGAAATCTTATACAAACAAACACAAATGGCTGCCTTATTTAAGGAAGCCTGGGGAAATTCTACCATCGGAACCGAAGAAATATGGAAGGATTATTATACAAATCTTCCTAATATCAGAGAACTTCAGCGAAGATTTGCATTAGCAACTCCTTCGCCTGCTTTAACTAATATGAATGCCATGGTAAAAATATTACTGGCTTATAAAACATTTAAAGTAACTGATTTTTTTGGTGATATTCCTTTTTCTGATGCTGGTTATGGTTTTCTGGATGTTTCGAAGCTTCGTCCCAAGTTCGACTCACAACGCAGTATTTATTTATTCCTTCTGGATGAATTGAAATGGGCCGATGAAAATATAGATATTGCTGCAACCGGTGAACCTTATGCAAGTTTTAAATCATTTGACAAATTGTTTTTTGGCGATTTAAATAAATGGAGAAAGTTTGCCAATTCGCTTCGTCTCCGTTATGCCATGCGTATGTCGGAGAAGGAACCTATTATTGCCGGACAGATTGTTTCTGACATCATCAATAACGACAAACCTGTTTTGGTTGGATGTAATTTTTCAAATACTGTATTGGAGGTAGCTGCCATATATCCCAACTTATGTGGTTTTAAGAATGAGAGTAAAATATGGTCGTTCAGGGAGCACAAAAACCTGAGAATGGGTTCTACTATGTGGGGCGAATTATCATTACATGATAGTGCTGACGGAAGTGGTATTTTCGATGCAAGGGCATACCTTTTCTTTGATACTAATGGAGATAACAAATGGGCTCCTTATCCTCAGATACCAGCAGGAACTATTCCGGCCGAAAGTGGTGTTCCCTATGATAAACAAAGAGATAAAGCAGCTGGTTATGGTATTAAGGGAAGTGCAATTAATCCTTGTTTATATTCTCCATTTAATTATTTCCTTATCAGTGATGAAAATAATGTTCCCGATATATTAATGACCGGAGCTGAAGTACATTTCTTAAAAGCCGAAGCATTTATGAAAGGTATTGGAGTAACTCAGAATGAAGGAAATGCAAGTAACGAATATTTATCGGGAATACAAGCTTCACTGACATTCTGGAAAAACACATTATCAAATACCAATTTATTGCTTGATGGTACTAGTTTTGATACACTTGTAAAAATTCCATCCACTCTTACTTTATTTGCCCTTCAGAATGTTGTTGGTTTCTGGAATGCAAACCCACAAACGGATGAAGCAAAACTTAAATTGATTTATACCCAGCAATGGATTGATTTTTTCAGGCAACCTTCAGAGGCTTTTGCTCTTGTAAGACGTGCGTATGGAAAACTTCCACGCGAAGTTAATGGTTCGCAGGGTGCTTTGCAATACTATCGTTTTGTAATTCCACCAAGCGAAATTGCTTACAACCAATTTAACTGGGCTTCGGCTTATAGTTCGCAGGGCGACTTAGTAACCACTAAAATGTGGTGGATGAAGTAATCTTAACTAGTTATATTTTTATATAAGCGTCTGAAATTTATTATTTCAGACGCTTTTTATTTTATAGTCAACTTATTAATGAACCTGTTTCTAAATCATTCTAATTTTATTAGCTGTTACTTTATAAGACTTATAATAATTACATTTTCATCATTAAACTTCAATATTAACTTCATCCCAATTTATAGAGTCTGTGGTTTTTAATATCTTATTCGCTTCAATATATCTAACTTTTTCAACTCTTCATTTGTATGTTTTCAACAAACTTCTTCATATTGGGTTTATAATATAATATCTGATTGATTGCAATTAAAAGTCAATCCATCAATAAATCTGTATGCATGAGTAATAAACATATAATGGCTAAGAAGATAATGAGAATAATACTTATATCATTGGGTTTTATATGTGTAGGATTGGGTTTTGCTGGTATTTTTCTGCCTGTATTACCCACTACACCTTTTCTGCTTTTATCAGCAGCCTTATTTGCAAAAAGTTCTCCCAGATTTTACAAATGGCTTTTACGCAATAAATGGTTTGGTTCGTATATCCATAACTTCCGCGAAGGCAAAGGTATTCCTGTTAAATCAAAAGTAATTGCAATAACATTTTTATGGTTTACAATTTTTGTTTCAACCTGCTTTTTTGTAACAAACAGCTATGTAAGAATCGGACTTATTGCCATTGCAATGGCTGTAAGCATCTATTTGATAAGTATTAAAGCTAAAGTAAATCAACCGAATTAGCTTGTATATAAAAAGTCGTTATTTTCGTTCAATCTCTTTCAGGTTATCCAATTTCTTTTTCTGAAGAAATCCCTGTATATCACACAAATGCTCCTTAATAGTTTTGTTTCCGAATTCATAAACTTTCTCAACCAGCCCATCCAGAAAATCGCGGTCGTGGGAAACCAATACCAGTGTGCCATCAAAATCTTTGAGTGCTGATTTTAAAATCTCTTTGGTTCTGATGTCCAAATGATTTGTAGGTTCGTCGAGGATAAGCAGATTAACGGGTTCGAGCAATAGCTTAATCATTGCCAAACGGGTACGTTCGCCTCCCGAAAGCACTTTTACTTTTTTGTTGATATCATCACCACCAAACATAAAAGCGCCCAACAAATCCCGAATTTTATTACGGATATCCCCTACCGCCACATCATCAATGGTTTGAAAAACAGTTTTGCTTTCATCCAATAACGAAGCCTGATTTTGTGCAAAATAACCTATCATGGCATTGTGCCCGAGGCTAACCTTGCCTTCAAACTCTATTTCGCCCATTATGGCTTTAACCAGCGTAGATTTGCCTTCGCCATTTTTGCCGACAAAAGCCACACGTTGAGCTCTTTCGAGTGTTAGAAAAGCATTTTTAAAAACAACATGTTCATCATATTTCTTCGTTAAATCTTCAATTATCAAAGGGTAATTACCCGAACGTGGCGAAGGAGGAAACTTAAGCCTTAGTGCCGAAGTATCTTCTTCATCAATTTCAACAATACTTAATTTCTCAAGCATTTTTACACGCGATTGCACCTGATTGGTTTTGGAATAAGTACCTTTGAAACGTTCAATAAAATCTTCGTTATCGGCAATAAACTTTTGTTGTTCATTATATTGCTTTTGCTGTTGCTCACGTCTTTCTTTACGCAATTCGAGGTATTTTGAGTAATTAACCTTGTAATCGTAAATCTTACCCATCGTAATTTCAATAGTGCGGGTAGTAATATTATCGATAAAAGCCCTGTCGTGCGAAATAACGATAACAGCTTTTGCATTGTTAATAAGGAAATCCTCAAGCCATTGAATAGATTCAATATCCATGTGATTGGTAGGTTCGTCGAGCAAAATAAGATCGGGTTTCTGCAAAAGTATTTTTGCAAGTTCAATACGCATTCTCCAGCCACCACTAAACTCGCTGGTTGGTCTTGTAAAATCTTCGCGCAGAAAACCCAAACCAAGCAATATCTTTTCAATTTCCGAATCGAAGTTTATTTCCTCTATGGTATAAAACTTTTCGCTTAAAGCCGAAACCTCTTCAATAATGGCATAATAGCCTTCCGATTCATAATCGGTACGGGTGGAAAGCTGAAGATTCAATTCTTCTATCTTACGCTCCATGTCGAATATATGAGCAAATGCCTGCGATGCTTCTTCAAAAACAGTACGATTATCTTCGGTCATCAAATGCTGAGGCAAATAAGCTATTATAGCGTCTTTGGGTGCAGAAACATTTCCTCTGCTGGCTGTTTTAACTCCTGCAAGAATCTTAAGCAACGTGGACTTACCGGCACCATTTTTACCCATAAGTGCTATCCTGTCTTTATCGTTAATGGCAAATGAAATATCTTTAAAAAGGGTGGTATTTCCAAATTCTACCGTAAGTCCGTCAATTGAAATCATGCTTTTTTTATTGAGCGGCAAAAGTAATAAAATTACTTCAGAAAGTTTGTAAACTGCCTAAATATATAACAGAAAGTTTAGGATATTTAATCCGCATTTATTTTATTCGTATTTTATTATTAGCTGCAACTTATGTTATATCTTTCCCTTAATTCTATTTGAAATCAATGTAATCCATAGCAGATAAAATAAAGCTTCTGTCATTAATGCTATACAACAATTTCATAGAAACTAACAGAGATTTGAAACATAAAAAAAACGAGGTTGACTATTAATAGCCAACCTCGTTTGAAATTTAATTATAAATTAATAGCTTGTTTATTATGGATATAATGCAACAATACCATTTGTAAGATTAACATCAATAGCAACTAAGTCGGATAAATCGACAACACCGTCACCATTAAGATCATATACAACATAAGCAACAGTACCATCGGTTAAATCTGTATCCATAGCTACCAAATCAGACAAGTCGATAACTTCATCCTGATTTACATCACCAACAAACATGGCAAAAACACCAGTACTAACTTCTATTTGATTATCACCAAAGGCCTGAGAAGCAGCAGTAGTAAAATTATAATTGATAATAGAAGTATTGAATGACATTGGTATTGAACTCCATGTAACTATACTGTTTCTGTGTTTGATAACAATATAGTATTGATCGCCAAGGTTAGCAGGTACAGTTACATTACAACTTCCATTTGTATTCAGACTCTGATTAGTAAAGGTTGCTTCAGTTATTGTAGGATCTACAGCATTATGAAGTTCGATAGTAATCACATCAGCAATTGTTGGTCCCCAATGATCGCCCATATCATCCTGAGCAGGTCTCATATCAACACCATTATAAAGTCCTTCAAGTAAAATTGTCAGATTAAGAGTTCTTGTTCCCAGGAATTCATCAGCTCCGATAGTTGGGAACAAACCTCTTGCTTGTCCATCAATATCA
>CAZYEM010000107.1:0-12947 GCA_964646395.1 uncultured Bacteroides sp. | reverse complement strand
CTTGTTTTCATTCCTTCGAGTAATCCACTGTAAATTATAAATTCCGAAACAAATCCATTGAAAGGAGGAATTCCACCAATGGCAATAGCCCCAATCAGAAATATAACTGCAGTTTTGGGCATGGATTTTATCAAACCTCCCAAACGTTCCATATTTCGTGTGTGGGTTTGCTGATATACCGATCCGGCAGAAAAGAAAAGCAAGGATTTAAATAAAGAATGATTCAACACATGTAACAAAGCCCCACCAAAACCCAGATTATAAAGCATTGGATTATTATTTCCCAATCCCATCATCCCAATTCCGATTCCAATTCCGATTAAACCTATATTTTCTATAGTACAATATGCGAGCATCTTCTTAAAATCGCGGTGAACTGCTGCATTTACAATTCCATACAAACCAGTTAATACTGAAATTGAAACAACGATTTCGCCAAGCAATAGAAAATCTGTTTTTAAAAAAGTAATTATTCTTATAATTCCATAAATTCCCATTTTTACAATTACTCCCGACATTACACCCGAAATATGCGAAGGAGCTGCCGGATGAGCATGAGGTAGCCAACTGTGTAATGGAATAAATCCTGCTTTTAAACCAAAACCTGCGAAGAAAATAAGAAAGAGGTAGCTGTTTGTATTCGAATTAAAAAAAGTATTAAGTGAATCAAAAGTAAAGGATGCTGTTTGTGAATAAACCCAAATGAAACCAATGGTAAGCAATACAACACTTATATGCATCTGTACAAAATAATTAATACCTGCCTTAATTGTTCTTGGATTATGTGAATCGAAAATTACTAACAACATGGATGATAACGACATGATTTCCCATGCAATAATAAACGCCAGACTATGTTGCAACATACAAACCCAAACCATTGAAAGTTGAAACAATATAAACAAAGCCCAATGCAAATTTAATTTAGAATTACTTGCGGTATAAGCATTTAAATAACCACCTCCGTAGATTACACCTGTTACAGCTGTAAAGTTGATAATCAGTATAAACCAAGCCGATAAACCATCAATCCTGATAGGAATGTTACCCATAAAACTACCGGAATTAAGACTGAATTCAACAATATTGCCATAAAGAGCAGGAATACTTACCCAACTAAAAAGCAATGCATTAAACAAGACAGCTACTGCAGCCAAATTTGCTTTAAACTTTAATGGAGTAAAAAACAAGGTAATAAATGCAAAAAGTGTAATCCCTAAAGACAAGTTTATTGTAAAATCAAATCCAATCATTTCCTTTTAAATAATGTAAATCAAGGCAGTAAAAGTACTTTGTATGCTCAACTTTTATTTTATTTAAGAACCTTGATTTATAATAAGTTCATTATATAATCTTGGTAAAAATCAATATCATTTGATAATTAGAAAGAGAGTGCAAATTTACGTAATTATTTTCAAACTTTGAATTTCTTTGCTTTATAGATTCATTTAATATTGAAATCAAAGATATTAGAACATGAATTTAACTTTCATTTCGTAATCCTTTTGTCGATTCTTTAGTTGATTCAATTAGATAAGAATTTTAAATTTTAATATGTCAAAAATCTAGCTTATTTTTGTTTATAGCATCTAAATATTTTATAATGAAGAATTTGCTTATAAAAAAGATGATTTCAGTTAAATATACAGGTTTTTCAATGAGTATTTTTTATTTTTTTTCTTTAAAATACTTCAATTCAAGATTTTCTCCATCAAAAACTATATAAGAAAAGCATTTTATCCAATCTCCGATATTTAAATATCTTGAATTTTCATTAATTTTGATATCCAAAGGCAAATGTCGATGTCCGAAAATGAAGAAATCAAAATTTTCTTTTTTTAGAAGTTCCTTTGGATATAAAATTAACCTTTCTTTTTCTTCACCCATGAATATTTCATCTGTATTTCCATTGGCAACACGGCTTTTGCGTGAGAAGTAAAGTGCAAGTCCAATTCCGAAATTAGGATGCAGCCGTGCAAAAAGCCATTGATTGAAACGATTTGAAAATACTTTTTTAAGAAACTTATATCCTTTATCGTCAGGGCCCAATCCATCACCATGTGCAATGTAGAATTTGAAATTATTGTAAATTCTTACAACAGGTTCCTTATGCATGGTAACATTTAATTCTTTTATAAAATAGTCATAAACCCACATATCATGATTTCCTGTAAAATAATTAAGTTTAATTCCGGAATCAGAAAGTTCAGCTAATTTCCCTAAAAGTCTCACAAATCCTTTTGGTACAACTGTTTTGTATTCAAACCAGAAATCAAAAATATCGCCAAGCAAATAAATTTCATTAGCATCGGTTTTGATTTCATCTAAAAACTTCACTAATAATTTTTCCCTTACCAAACTGCTGTCATAATCGGGTACACCCAAGTGACAATCTGATACAAAATATATTTTTTTCCTGTTTTCCAAAATTTCTATAATTAAAAAATTTTCAACTACTTGTTCCTGTTAAATTGCAAATAACACGTGAATATTTTATTTTATTGTTTTTTTAATGACTTTTCCGTTAATTCCTTTTCCCGTTCAAGCATTTTTTTCTGTTTTATTCTTTTTGAAAAATTAATACTATGCGAATTATTTGGTAAGGCTTTTGAAATGTCAATACTTACTTTTTCAAATAACTCAAAATCTGCAGTTTCCCTTAATACAGCTTCTCTGCCAAATGGCAAATATAAAATAACTAATGCCGCTAAAGAAGAACTATGTTTTTCGACAAATTCTTTTTGGAAATAGTATTGTTTTTTTGATGTATTAAAAAATGCAGAATCAAGTTGTTGCTTAATCTCTATTCTATTCGGAAAATTAATAGCTTTTTCCCAAACCATTCCTATCGAATCGAGTATATTTTTATTTTGTTGCAAATAATTATTAAATTCACATAAAAGTAAACTTTCTTCTGATCCTTGAATTGAATATTTTTTTTCAAATTGCTCAAAGTCTGTTTCAATATATATTGAGTCACCCTTATCTGCAATAATGGTAATATAATGGTTGTCATCTTTCTTCAGAAGAAAAATGCTTTTTTCTTCCACTTTTTGTAAAAATGAAAACGAACCCTCTTTTTTCAAATTTATAGAATCAACTACTTGTTTGTCATTATAGTGAAGTATTTGTAAAATTAGTTGTCTTTCATTTCCATTTACTATTTTTCCATGTATAAAAATAGAGTCTTTTGCTATTTCCTTTTTTTTATTAATGCATGAAATAAAGGAAATTATCATCAGAATCAAAAGAAAATACCTGTTCATTTATTGCTATTTTTTGCAAAGATAATAAAACCCTGTATATCTTAATACGAAAATGAATCAGCTGATTTAGGTTTTGAAACTACAAATTAATATTATCCTCGTATTTATATTTATGTTAAATTAGCTTGTTTTCAATTATATATAAATATATTTGATCATATTTAATCTCCTTTTATGATGTTAAAAACAGCTTGTTCAAGTATTTGTAATAAATCTGTCATTGTTATTAAAACTAACTTTAAGAGCTATTTAATGAATTAAGAGGAATTTTGAAAATTAGATTTTCTCTGTTAATATTTATTTTAACCTTATCAAGATTAGTCGGAACTTTAGTTTTTAAATCTTGTTCTGCATAAAAAAAATCTTATTAATCGTTTAAAATAAATTTCACTAAAACCAATGGACATTTATTTTATTTTCATAATATTGCAAAAAGAAAAAACAACATTCAACATGCATCTAAAATATTTATTATCAATACTATTATTCATTTCTTTTATACATGTTTCCGGACAGGAAATTATGGTAGAAGGTACTTATAACGGCAAAAATTTATTTATCAATAATCCCGGAGTAGGAAACGGTTTTTGTGTTTCTGAGGTATGGGTAAATGGAAAGAAAACTCGTGATGAATTGAATTCCAATAGTTTTGAAATAGATTTCTCGCAAATGGCTATTGAAATAGGAAGCAATATTAATGTTAGAATTTTTCATAGAAATGGATGTAAACCAATAATTGTAAATCCTGATGTAATTCAAGAGAAGTTTGATTTTGCTTTTAACAACTTAAAGGTTAACCGCAAGGGATTTCTTGTTTGGGATATTAAAGGAAACTGTGGAGAAGGTGTTTTTACCATTGAACAATACCGTTGGAAAAAATGGGTTAAAGCAGGAGAAATTAAATCGAAAGATACAACTGGATTCAATAGCTATACTATTGAAATTAACCCAAATACAGGTCAGAATTCATTTAGGGTTAAGTTTAAAGATGAAAAAAATAAGGAAACCACTTCAAAGGAAATAAAATATACCCAACCCGGAAAGGAAATAATGATAGTAACCGAAAAAGTAAAAGATCGTATTGCTTTTACGGCTACCACCATGTATGAAATAGTTGACGAAGCAGGCAACCTTATAACATCAGGAACCGAAAAATATATTGATACTTCAGAACTTCCTAAAGGCAAATATTATATAAATTACGATAATAAAGCTGAGGTATTCAGCAAGAAATAGATTATTTTAGTTGATTTATTTCATTAAACCATTAATCATTGGTTATGAACCATCATTGAAATAATTAAATTGACAGCAACCTGAAAAACAATATAACAATGAAATTCATTAAGCGTACAATTTTGATAATGTTAGTATTAATAATTCTTGGAATTTTGTTTCGTGGTTGGATTTACAGGCATTTAATTACTTATAAATCTATAGGATATCGACAAAACTATTTAGTAAAAAGCGATAAACTCAAAATCTTTATTGAAACTAATGTAAAAATCAAAGCTGACCTTGATGCAAAAGAAATAGTTAAACATGGACTTACTGCAACTTCACAACAATTAAGTTTTACAACAACAAAAAGTGAAATTGATCCAAATAAGCTTATCGTCTCAAAAAAAGCACATTGTGTTGGGTATTCTTCATTCTTTGCGACTACATGCAACTATCTTTTAAAAAAATATAATCTTGCTGACAATTGGACCTCAAAATCGCATATTGGTCAGCTTTATTTTCTTGGGATAAATATTCACAAATACTTCGATTTTCCTTTTTTTAAAGACCATGACTTTGTAACAATTGAAAATAAATCGACAGGAGAAATAGTTGCTGTTGACCCAACACTTTCTGATTATTTTTATATTGACTTCGTAACGTTTTCTAAATGAAGATATATCGATAAAATAGAGATTATAAAGTATTTGCAAAACTAAGTTATTATTTCTCCAAAATCTTCAAATTTCATAATAAAAAAGAAGAATTTTATAAACAAAAAAGCGTTTATTTTATTAATATTGCACAAAAAATATCACTAAAAAATGAGAAAATTCTATTTAACATTAATTGCTTTATTTTTTATAATAAGTATTAAAGCTCAAATAAATAATGATAAAGCTGAAATTATTGTCTGTTCGGAGTTTCATATAACTAAAAGGTTAAGTGAAATAGCAGAAAATCTACCTGAATATCAAAAGGTTTTTAATAAACAAAGAAAAGAATCAGAAGACAAAAAAAACCGTAAAGCCTTTATGGGCAAAAGCAATGTAAATTCTTTGCCATTAAAGGAAGATCCAATAATTCAAAAAACAATGGGAAGCCGTCAATCTCAAACCTTGCTTACCAGTTGGGAAGGACTTTCAGGATTAAGCTATCCACCAGATCCTTCTGGTGCTGCGGGTCCAAATCATTATGTTCAGGCCGTTAATTCCTCCTATCAGATTTTTACAAAAACTGGCGGAAATGTTACTGGTGGTGGTCCTTTCACCTTAGGCTCCTTATTATTTGGTTCTAATGATGGAGATCCGATTGTATTATACGATAAATATGCTGACAGATGGGTTATAACTGAATTTAAAACAGTTGGACGAAAAGTATTATTTGCAGTTTCCAAAACATCCGATCCTACCGGTCAATATTATACATATTCCTATACATCACCACAATTTCCCGATTATCAAAAATTCTCAATTTGGGCAGATGGATATTATATGACTTCCAATCAATCTACTCAGAAAGTTTTTGTTTTTGAAAGAGATTCAATGCTTGCTGGAGTTCCTACATCAAGAGCTTTAAATAAAACTTTTTCGCCTCCAACTGATAACGCTTTTTTCTGCCCATTACCTGCTGATGCAGATGGTCAGCTGCCACCAGCCGGTACACCTTGTTATATATTTTCCTATGAAGATGATGGTTGGGGAAGTGGTTATGTTGACAGAATAAATATTTATAAAATGAGTGTAGTTTGGGGCACAATTCCTACTGCAACCATATCTATTGAAGCTCAGTTACCAACACAATCTTTTGATGCATCATACAATCAGAACTGGGATGATATTTCACAACCTGGTACAACTACAAAACTTGATGGTATTGGTGGTGTATTTACTTACAGAGCTCAGTATCGACGTTGGACAGGTTATAATTCTGTTGTGTTAAATAATCCGGTAATGGTAAATACATCAACAGGGCAACGCAGTATTCGCTGGTACGAGTTACGACAAAATACAACTAGCGGTCAATGGAGCATTTATCAGCAGAGTACTTATGCTCCTGATAACTTAAACCGTTGGGTTGGAAGTATTGCCATGGATGATAATGGTTCTATTGGCTTAGCTTATTCTGTTTCCAATTCCACTAATGTATATCCTGGCTTAAGATATACAGGAAGATTGGCTACGGACAGTCTTAATACAATGACTTTTGCAGAACAAATTGTTGCTGTAGGAAATTCAGCACAAACTTCCAATAACCGGTATGGTGATTATTCCCATACTTCGCTTGATCCTTTTGATGGAACTATTTTTTGGCATACAGGTGAATATATTCTGAATGGAGAACCAGCAACCAAAATATTCTCATTTAAGTTTCCCGCAAGCACTACAGGTGTTTCGGAAAATAATAAATCTTTATTGTTTTTAGCTTTTAATCTAGGTGAAGAGATTAGGATTAACATCAAGAATTTACCAGATAATAAGGAATTGATTGTTGATTTATTTGACATTAATGGTCGTTTGATTTATGGTAAAAAAATAAATCCAACTTCAAATGCAGTGGAGACTTCTTTTAGTAATCAAGGTTTAATTAAAGGAACATATTTAGTGAGAATTGGAAATCTGAATACGAATTTCCAAAAGGTAACTAAAGTTATAATTTAATAAGTGACTTATATGTTATGAGTTGCAGCCTAATTTGGTTGTGATTGTGCGAAAAACAATTTTTGATTTAGGAATATTGTTAATTATTTAGTTTAGTGATTTTTTATAGCATACCCAAAGTTGATTCTGTTTTTTAACTTTGGGTATAATTTTTCTTTCTTAATTTTTAGATTATGCGAAAATTATTTTTTATTGGAATTATTGTATTGTTTTCATGTAAATCCTCAAAAAATGTGGATGTAAATAGCACTTTATCTGAGGTTTCAAAAGGTAAATATATTGGGAGTGTTTCTCATCAATATAAGGATAAAGGTTGCAAGACTGTTGTAATTATAAAAAGGGAAAATCAGGATAATCCACTTATATTAATACCAATGAATGATTTTCCGTTAGGTTTTGACAAAGACAAAATGAAAATTTCCTTTGATTATTTACCTTTAAAGGTTAAAAATCCAGAAGGTTGTAATTTGGGAATTCCTATTGAAATAAGGAACATTGCTATTGAAAAATAAAAAAAAGGAGTTTTTGTTTTGCTATAATTCCGGAGTTTTTATTACAAGTATCTTATCTACACGATTTCTGTCCATGTCCATAATTTCAAATTTCAGATTTTTGTAAGAAAATGTATCACCTTCTTTTGGAATACTTTCGAGAAAATGCAATGCCAAACCACCTAAAGTGCTAAAACCTGAATTTTCTATATCTTCATAAAGATATATATTCATTTCATCCATAAAATCGTCAATAAGCATGCTTCCATCTACCAAATAGCTGCCGTCCTGGCGAAGTACAATAGGATGTTGATCGTCTTCATTTTCTTCAAGAATATCTCCAAAAATACTTTCGGTTAAATCGTGTAAAGTAATAATACCTTCAATACTTCCATATTCGTTTACAACAACACAAAAATTGGTTTTCTGTGATTTTATTACTTCAAGAATTTGATTTGCAGTAAGGTTTTCTGGAATATATACAGGGTTTTGCGCTATTGTCTGCAAATCGAAATGTTCTTCAGAAAAAATTAAAAGAATAATATCTTTAACGGAAACAATCCCTAAAATCTCATCAATGTTGTCATTACAAAGTAAATATTTACTGAAATGGTTTTCTTTAATTTTTTTAAGCACCTCTTCTTTGCTGTCATTCAAATCAATATATGCAACTTCAGTTCGGTGTACCATTAACTCAGACGCTTTTTTATCAGTAAATCTAAAAACATCCTTTATCATTTCTGTTTCTTCCTTATCCAAAATACCTTGTTCGGAACTTTGATTCAGAAAAAACTTTAGTTCTTCTTCCGTAATTGGTCGATTTTCACCGGTTTTTATTCCTAACGTTTTATTTATTAGTTTTGTTGAAATACTAAGTAAAAAAACAAACGGAAAAGTAATTTTGGTTAATATTTGCATAAAAGCCACCAGATTTACAGATATTTTTTCAGGATTATTTAAGGCTAATGATTTAGGAACCAACTCCCCAATTATTAAAGAAAAATAGGTAATAATTGCAACAACTGTTATAAAAGCAAATTGATGAGCGTAATTTGCAAACCAAGATATATTCTCAAAAAAAGGAGTAAGATCATCTGCAAGAGCAATTCCGCCAAAGGCACCAGTTATAATACCGATTAATGTTATTCCGATTTGGATTGTTGATAATATTTTTTCAGGTTCGTTAAGTTGCTTTAACACCTCTTTTGCACTTTTATTTCCTTTGTGTGCTAGAGTTTCAAGTCTGGCTTTACTTGATGAGACTAAAGCAATTTCATACATTGAAAATAATCCGTTGACAATCAGCAATAAAAAAAGGATTAAAATTTCCATTTTATTTTTTAAAATTTTCGGTAAAAATAAGCATTTTTTGTATCACTGAGTTAATTTTAAATCAAAACATTTTAAAGATTTCTTATCTTTGCATCAATTTGGCTCCGTAGTTCAATTGGATAGAATGTCAGATTCCGGTTCTGATGGTTGGGGGTTCGAATCCCTTCGGAGTCACATTGAATAAAAAGGTAACGCTGCAAATCAATGATTTGTGGCGTTATTATTTTAAAATATAAGGATTGAAAATGCCGAAATCAATTTAATTTGATATGACATTAAACTCTCACATTCAATCTGTTATTTTGTGATTCTTAGATAATTTTTCATTTTAATTAGTTTTGTTGTCTTAGCTTATGTATTTAAGAATACAAGTATCAGAATATGTTAGAATTGCTGATTAATTTTACACAAGACAAATGATCATTAAAATGTGATTGAGCTTTTATGATGGCTCATTTATTTCAAATGATATGTTTTTTTTATGTGTTTTGAATGGAATACCAGTAAACTCAGCAAATTAAGCATCGATACTATACTTAATATAATAGCCATTCGAATCCAATTTTCATTTGTTCCAATTCTGATATTTATAAGGAGTACCATAGTTCTCAACCATTCCAATGCAAACAAAAGCAATGAAATCTGAATTATTCTGACAGAAATTTTAGTTTTCCAAAACAATAAAAATGGGATTAATAAACATATAAGCATTGCAAAAAACATGTTTGCTCTTAACAAATGCGCAGCAATTAATAAGGTGCAAAAAATTACAGGTAATATTTTAATAAAAGTTCTCAATTATTAATTATGGTATTTAGTAACATGAAATATATATTTTCACAAAAATACTAAATAATTACAAATTGCTAATAAAAAGCTTATCTTTGCAATCTATAAAAATTAAAGAGTTATTAGATTTTGTGCCTGTAATCAGTAAAATGATTGCAGGTTTTTTTTTCAAAATACGATTATTGCCTCTGAATTTAGTATCTTTGTAATGTGTAAAAAAAGTAGTCGAAGGTTAATACCTTGATAGGAAATTTCCATAATGGAAGTTTGAATAACAATGTTATTCAAAAGTAATGAAAGCCTGTATATCCGAATTAAAAGATTACAGGCTTTATTATAATTTTTTTTGAGTATTTGGAAATGAATAATGTTTATAAAGGATGACAATTATAATCAGGAAAGTATAAATTAACAGTATTGGATTATCAAATCATAGATATTATAAATCAGGAACAGATTTATTGACCATCTCTTTTTCAAAAAAACAACAAGATTTCTAAAATTATTTTTTCTTCGTTAAACTTCATTTTTAATCATTTAAAATTTATCATGATATCGCTTCACTAAGTTCTCATTCCGGTATGTTGGGACTAAGGTTATAAAATCTTTTTTGCTTCAAAAATCTAATTTTTCAGGAATCTCTTTTGCTATTAATAAAAAAAGCTGCCTTTTTTTGGCAGCTTTTTTTATTATCAGGACTTCTAAAAATTGCTTTTTCTTCGTTGAATTTAAATTTAAAATCCTTACTTCGAAAAGCTCAGCATATAAGATTTACATTAGTAAACTGCGGTTTTAAAAATCTTGTTCGGCTAAAAAAAATCTAATTTTCAGAATCCCTTTTATGCCTTTGAAGCAGATATTCTCATCGACATTATATCTTTATCGAACAGATATAAGCTATGAGCTCCTATCAGATTTAATTTGTCAATAATGCCTCTAACCGATTTTTCTTCTTCTATTTGTTCATTTACAAACCATTGAACCCAATTGTTAGTCGAAAAATCTTTTTCGTCCATACACACACCAACAATATTATTTATTGATTTAGATATGTACTTTTCATGTTCAAAAACCTGTTCAAAAATATCGCGGATATCCTTGTAATCAACAGGTGGCTGATTAAGAGCAGGAATGATTGCTTTGCCACCTCTTTCGTTTATATATCCTAAAAATTTCAACATGTGCTGATGTTCTTCTTCAGCCTGAGCATAAAACCATTGTGCGGTACCTTCAAAACCATTGGTTTCTGCCCATGATGCCATTGATAAGTAGAGATTGGATGAATAAGCCTCTTTCTCAATTTGTGCAACTAAAATATTTTCTACTTTTTGTGATAACATATTGTTTTGATTTAATTTTTGGTAAATATAACAAATTTTTCATTTGCATTGTTCAAAAAAGAATAGAATTTCTTTTTCATTATAAATTTTATTCGATATGAAATATTAGTGTATATTTGCATTATATAAATAATTAAAGAAGCGAGGTTTCCTTATTTTATAATTTATATTAATATCAATCAATGAGGATTTTAAATATATATTTGTTTTTGCTGTTAATTAATTTTAATTTATCAGGCAATAATTCCATAGATAGTTTAAAAAAAGAATTAAATTTAAAACCACAGGTTTTTAAATCAGAGATTAATTTAAAAATTGCTGAAAAATTCTTTCAGGAAAACGTTGACTCTTCTCTTAAATATGCTAATTCCGGATTATATTATTCAATAAAGCTAAATAATCAGGCAAACAAAGCAGAAGCTTATAGAATGATTGGAAAATGCTATGCCGAAAAAAGAAATTTTAAATTGGCGTTGCTTAATTTTAATAATTCTGTTAATCTTTTTCAAATTCTCAAAAATCAGGCAAGATTAGCTGATATATATAATTCTATTGGAATTCTTTATGGTAAAATTTATAATTACGATAAATCTTTATTCTATATCCATAAATCAATTGAACTTCTTCATAAAGAGGGTGATAATAAAAAAATATCAACTTCCTTTAACAATTTAAGCGTGATTTATCGTAGCTTAAAAGATTTTGAAAAATCCTTTTCTATTTCCCAACAATCCTTGTATTTTGCAAAAAAATCAGGTGATGATTACGCTATTGCTTCTTCTCTTAATAACATTTCACTTGCTTATATTTATGCAAATAAAAATAAAGAAGCTCTTGATTGCCAGTTGCAGGCAATTGATATTTTCGAAAAACTTAAAAACAAGAAAAGACTATGTTCGTCTTATTTAAGTGTAGGAAGTATTTATGCAAAATTAGAAAAACGACCGAAAGCTAAAGAGTTTTATTTAAAATCGTTGGTTATAGCCCTTGAATTGAAAGATTACTATCTGATTTCTTATGCTTATCAGAATATTGGCAGCAATTATATTGAAAATAAAGATTTTCCGAACGCTTTATATAACTTAAAAAAAGCTGAAGAATATGGCCAGAAAATTAATGATTTGGGATGTTTAAAAATTTCCAGTGAAATGCTTGCTAATTATTATTCAAAGACTGGTAATTATAAAAATGCATTTGAGTATTATAAAAAGTTTAAAAGTTTAAACGATAGCATTTATAATAAAGATAATCAGGAACGTTTTCAGGATTTAAAATTAAAATACGAAGTTGAAGAAAAAGATAAAGAGAATAAAATATTAAGACAAGAAACTACAATTCAGAAACTTGCAATTCAAAAGCAGATTTACTTAAAAAATACATTTATAATAGTTTCCATAATTGTAATTGTAATGATTATTATTGTTTCTTATTTACTGATTTTGAAAAGAATAGCAAACAAAAAGTTGTCGAATTATAATCAGTTGATTACTCATCAAAAAGATAAACTGGAAGAAGCAAATGCAGCAAAAGATAAACTATTTTCACTTATCGGACATGATTTAAAAACACCTTTTTATGTTATTTTACGCTATACTCAATTGCTCAAAAATCAATACTACGAGCTTAGTGAAACTGAAAAGAAAGAAAATATTGACGAATTATTTGATTATACCAGAGAAATTTACACCTTATTGGAAAATATGCTTACTTGGTCACGTTCTCAAAAAGGGATTATTCATGTAAAAAAAGAAGAAATAAAACTTTATAGTTTTATTGATAATACAATAAAACCTTATCTAACAGATGCAAAAAACAAGTCTATTTCTATTAATAAGTTAATTGATAATT
>CAZYEM010000106.1:10699-12978 GCA_964646395.1 uncultured Bacteroides sp. | reverse complement strand
CTTTTTTTAATGATTCGCGTGCTTCCCAGTTGAAAATTATATCTTTTGCCATAATTTAATTACTATTTTTTTTGTTAAACAATTGCGTATATATCTGATTCTTTCATAATTAGGTATTCGTTGCCTTCTACAGTAATTTCTGTTCCGGCATATTTACCATATAATACATTATCCCCAACCTTAACTGTCATTGGTTCATCTTTTTTGCCGTTTCCAACAGCAACAACAACCCCTTTTTGTGGTTTTTCTTTAGCTGTATCTGGAATTATAATTCCACCTGAAGTTTTTTGTTCCGCAGCAGCTGGTTCTACCAATACTCTATCTGCTAATGGTTTGATGTTTAAATTTGACATAATTTAAATGATTATTAATTATACAATATATTATTTTATTACTATTTTTAATTTAAGTCTTATACCTTCTATCACATTTCGTGCCAATTTACATATTTGGCAGATAACCTGACATATTGTCAGGTTATTTTACGTTATTTTTTGTCATGGATTTTTAGCAAATTATATATAACAACATGTTTTTCAATAATGTTATGAAAGCAAAAAGTTATAATATTAAGGAAATACAAAAAAAAATGTCAGTATCATAAATATACTGACATTTTTAAAAAAATCTTTAAAGATTATTTTACCGGATTTTCTTCAGGTGCTTGTTGTTGTGCTGGTTGAGTTTGCTGTTGAGCAGGTTTTGCAACATTGATTGGTGTTTGTTTTGCTTTGTCAGTGTTTAGTTCTGTTTTAACTACACTTTCTGAACTATTTCTTGGAATTGCAAAAACAGATACCAAACTTAAAAAAAGAAGAACTACAGCAAGTGTCCATGTAGATTTTTCAAGAAAATCTGCAGTTTTTCTAACGCCCATAATTTGGTTGGATGAAGCGAAATTTGAGGCCAAACCACCTCCTTTTGAGTTCTGTACTAATACGATTAAAGCTATTAAAACGCAAGTGATTAAAATCAGAACTGATATAAAAACATAAATTCCCATTTGTATATTTTTTTATTGTTGATTACTAATGTTTTTCAATTTTTCAATTTGGGTTGCAAAGAAACTACTTTTTTCGGGAAATTCCAAACTTAATTTCTCATAAATTTTTATTGCTTTATTATAATACTTTTGTTTTTCATATACTAAAGCTAAGGTTTCGCTTACAAAATCATCATTTTCAGCCAAACTATCCTTATCAATTTCCTCTTCAGGAATTTCTTTTTCAGGTAATGGTATATTTAATTTTGGTTGCTCTTTTATAAATTTTTCTATGATTTCCTCTTTTGGATTTAAAATTGTTTTTTCAGCAGGAATTTCAATCTTTTCAGGTAAAATTATCGTTTTTGCTTCAATCTTTTCAGTAGAAAGGGTAGTATTATTGTTCGTCTTATTTTCTGCTGCAATTATTGTTGTTTCAATCTCCTTACTTCTTTTTTTCTCAGGTGTTTTTTCTTTAACAGGTTTTTCTGATGGATTTAATAATAATTCTGTTTTTTGCTTTATTATATTTCTATTAATACAATATGCTGCAGTTAAAGATAATTGTTTTTTATATTCATCATTTTTATTGTTTATCAGCAGATTAAGTGTCAATAGCAATTGTACAGACTGACAATATGGATATTTTGCTGTTAATGTTAACAATTCTGATTCACTTGTACTATTTAACGATAATGGATTGTTAAGGTATTGAATGTAAGATTCTTTTGTCATAAACATTAATTGTTATTACCAGTTTACTACAGATTTATTAAAAATGTCTTCAACCAGATCTTTATTTATTTCTTCAATCAAGCCACTTTCTACTTCTGATAAATTGCTTTGGCTACTATAATCACGATAGCGGGTAAAAGAAGATTCGAAATCCTGTTTGTTATCTTGTTTATTAAAAAATCTAACTTTTACTGTTATTGTTAAGCGGTTAAGAGCAGCCTGTTGATTACCTTGTATCGCAATTGGCTGATTGGAATACCCTGTAATTTCCCCTTCAATATTCAAATCACCATTAGTTTGAACCAGACTTAAATTAGATTGAGATACAAATTTATCTCTTAAAGCTAAAGTAAAAACCTGACTAAGTGTTGGTTGAACCAGAGGAGCTAAATTAGGAAATTGTTGAATGGATATGGATTTTATATCAGGAGAAATTGAAGCTCCCGTAAAAGAATAAAATCCACATCCATTCAACAATACTATTGTAAATATAAGGAATATTGATTTATAAAATTTATTCATTATTGTGTTTTACAATAAATTTTTTAATTTTATGTGTATT
>CAZYEM010000106.1:0-10599 GCA_964646395.1 uncultured Bacteroides sp. | reverse complement strand
GATGGGCTAAATTTATAGTAACCACTTAATTTTGTTGGCATTCCGGTACAAGGTATCCCTCCTGAAACTTCCTGATTTGTTAAATCCAGATTACCAAGATTTACAAATCCAGGTATTGTCTGACTGATAAGGCTAATTGTTTTGGTAGTTAATCTTGCAGCATAATTACCACTTCGTTTGTCTGTTGTGCGTTTTAAACTTTGCAAGTATACAGCAAAAGGAGGTACTCCTATTGTTTGGTTTAATGAATTCCATCCTGTTGCATGTGTCGAATCTGTCCAGTTTTCAAAACCTGGATTAATCAATACCTGGCTCTGAAGATTTATTCCTATGAGAGCCATAAATGTAAAAAGTAAAATTGTTTTTTTCATTGTTATTATTATTTAAATTATTCTAAACCTAATTCTTTTATTTTTCTATACAAAGTTCGTTCCGAAATGCCTAATTCTTGTGCAGATTTTCCTCTATTTCCTTTATATTTTAAAATAGCTTTTTTAATAAGCTCATATTCTTTCTTTTGTATTGATAAATTTTCTGTTGTTAAAGAATTATTTTTTTCGGTTAATGTCTTTTCTTTTGATTTTTTGTTAATTATTTTTCCTCTATAAGGTTTTTCTTCCTGAATTCTATCTTCAGAAGTATTTTCGTTAGTTGGTTGATGGATAATGTATGGTTTTTCTTCTTCAATAATATCATCAACTATATTATCAACATGCTTGGTTGTATTATAAAAACTATTTGCCGAAGTATTGTAATTCAGATTCATACCAGTTTTTTTTACAATATGTCCTATTGTCTTTTTCAACTCATTGATGTCATTTTTCATATCGAATAGCACTTTATAAAGCAACTCTCTTTCTGAAAAACCATGTGTAGAATCTGATGTGTTTTCATATAATACCGGTAATTCATTATGTTGAATTTCAGGTAGATACTTTGTAATTGTTTTTAAGTTAATTTCCCGATCTGTTTCAATTATAGAAATTTGTTCGGTAATATTTTTAAGTTGTCTTATATTACCTTGCCAATGATAATTAACCAAATGTCTGCGAGATTGTTCATTTAGTTGAATTGGAGGTATATGGTATTTCTCTGCAAATTCCAATGCAAATTTTTTAAAAAGCAATTCAATATCTTCTTTCCGTTGTTTTAGAGAAGGTACATAAATAGGAACTGAATTTAATCGATAGAATAAATCTTCTCTGAATTTTCCTTTTTGAATGGCTTCTGTTACATTAACATTGGTTGCAGCTACAACCCTTACATTGGTTTTAACAACCTTGGATGATCCAACCTTAATAAATTCACCTGTTTCCAATACTCTAAGCAGACGAACCTGTGTTGATAGAGGAAGTTCAGCAACTTCGTCCAAAAAAATAGTGCCTCCATTTGCAACTTCAAAATAACCTTTTCGTGCTTCATGAGCATCAGTAAATGAACCTTTCTCATGACCAAATAGTTCAGAGTCTATTGTGCCTTCGGGAATAGCACCACAGTTGATTGCTATATATGCACCATGTTTGCGTGAACTAAGATGGTGTAAAATCTTTGGAAAGAATTCCTTTCCTACTCCACTTTCGCCTGTGATTAAAACTGACATATCAGTAGGTGCAACCTGACAAGCAATTTCTATTGCCCTATTTAATAATGGTGAATCTCCAATTATCCCAAATCGCTGTTTTACTGATTGAATTCTCATCTTTTTACTTAAGAAAATAAAATTAATTAATAAATTTAGTTACAAATATACAAAAAAAACCTGACAAAATGTCAGGGTTTTAATAAAAAAAGAAGATGTGTCAGTCAAAACCGACACATCCTATTGAAAATAAACATTTTATGAAAAAATGAAATTGTGTTAAATTTTTTTAAAAGTTTACTTTAAATTCAACTCTGCGGTTTTTAGCTTTTCCTGCAGCTGTTTTATTATCTTCAACTGGCATTGTAGACCCAAAACCAGTAGCTTTCATTCTGCTTTCATCAATTCCTTTTTTTACTAAATATGCTTTTACTGCATTGGCACGTTTTTGTGATAATTGCAGATTCAAATTGTCTTTTCCTACATTATCTGTATGTCCATTGATTTCCAGATTGTATTCCTTATTATCATTCATAACATTAACAACTTGATCTAAAATAGTATAAGACCCCTTAAGAATTACATCTTTTCCTGTTTCAAATTGAATTCCTTGCAATGCCTGAGCAAAGACTTTTTTTACTTCAGCTTTTACTTCAGGACATCCTTTGTTTTCTTTAATACCAGGAACATCAGGGCATTTGTCATCAATATCAGCAATTCCATCCTTATCTTTATCAGGACATCCTTTCAATTCCTTACTTCCTTTTGCATTAGGACAACGATCTTCTGCATCAGTTATTCCATCGCCATCTGTATCAGGACATCCTGAGAATTCTTTTAATCCTTTTACATTCGGACATTTATCATCAGCATCCTGTATTCCATCGCCATCTGTATCAGGGCAACCGTTAAATGCTGCTATACCTTTTACAGTCGGGCATTTATCATCAGCATCCTGTATTCCATCACCATCCGTATCAGGGCATCCTTTAAATGCTATTATACCTTTTATTGTTGGACATTTGTCCTGATAATCGGCAATTCCATCATTATCTGTATCTAATGGGCATCCATTTATATCAACTTTTACACCTACAGGAGTATTTGGACAATTATCAAGTTTATCAGGAACTCCATCTTTGTCGCTGTCTTTTGGAGAACCAAAACTAAATACAAAACCTAACGAATGTGCAATAAAATTATCATTTTTTTTGGCTACCCAATAATCTCTTTCATCACTATTTGTAAAATTATACAAAAATTGATATTGAAAAGCAAAATCTTCTAATATATTGTATTTCATTCCTCCACCAAAAGAATATAAAAAATCGTAACCTCCTTTTAATTTACTGCCCGAATAGCTCCAGTTGTTAGCCAATCCTATCCCTGCATTAATAAAGGGAGCTAATTTGGCATTTTCTTTAAAAATATAGCCATTACTGAGTTTATAAACTAAAAGCAAATTCCCATCTGCTTTTCTTCCTTTGAAATTTTTAACAGCATCTTTATAATAGCCATAGGTTCCAAAAGTACCTTGTAAATTTAAATCAAATGATTTGGAAAGATAACGATTTATTGATCCACCGCCGAAACCGTAAAGTTCATTGCCAAATTCAAGGAATCCATTTCCAAAGTCACCATTATATTCTGTTTTACCACCAAATATACCCAAAGCCCATTTCTTATCTGCATTTTGAGCATTTACTGTAATTAATCCGCAAATTAATAATAAAAAAGTAATTGTCTTTTTCATGTTATTTTTTTTATAATTAGAATTACAAAAATAACACTATTTTTTATAATTAGTTATTATATAAAAAAAAAGAGGAACTTTTTAACAAAATTCCTCTTTCTTTAATTTATATATTCTTTAATTTAAGTTAATTACAAAAGGTAAACGTGCCTGTATGTTTTTCATTGACGAGATTGATTTTAATGTCTTGTAGAAAGTATAGTTTTCACCTAATTCTTTCTGCAACATTTTTGCTGATGCATCTTCACCAGACAAACTTTTGATTATCTGTTGAAAGAAATCTTTTTGAATTGGATACTCAATTACCTTGTATTCTGATAATTTAGCAAGTTTTACAGCTTCCTCAACCGCTTTGTCTATTCCTCCAAAATCGTCGATCAGACCAATTCGTTTCGCATCAAAACCACTCCAGACTCTTCCTTGCCCAATACTATCAACTTGTGAAACACTCATTTTTCTGCCATCGGCAACATGTCCGATAAAAGTTGAATAAATTCTTTCTATTTGATTCTGAATAACTTTTTCCTGATAAGTGCTCAAAGGCCGATTTCCTGAAATAGAAATTGCATTTTTGTTAGTCATTACGGTGTCAATAGTTATCCCTAATTTATTATTAAATAGTTTCTGTAAGTTTGGAATCATTCCGAAAACACCTATTGAACCTGTTATAGTTGTTGGACTGGCAATTATTTTATTAGCCGCACATGCAATATAATAACCACCCGATGCAGCATAATCACCCATAGAAACCACTACCGGTTTTGTTTTTTTAGCTAAAACTACTTCTCTCCAGATAACTTCAGAAGCTAAAGCATCGCCTCCGGGAGAATTTACCCTTAAAACAATTGCTTTTACATTGCTATCATTTCTTGCCTGACGTATGGCTTCTGAAATTCTTTCGGAACCAATTGTTAAATCATCGCCTTCACCACCTTCAATAGCTCCAACTGCATAAACAATAGCTATCTTGTTTTTTGAGAATTTAATTTTAGAATCAGCTGTTTTTGCATCTTTATATTTTGATAAAGTAACATATTGAACTTCTTCTTTTGTTTCAATTCCTAATTTTGCTTTTAAGGCATCAATCATTTCATCTTTATATACTAATTGATCAACGAACTTATATTTTAAAGCATCTTCAGCATTTTGAACCAACATACTGTCTGCAATATTTTGTAGTTGAGCAATATCTATTTTTCTGGAAACGGAGATATTATTAACAATATGATTCCAGATACTTCCAATAAACATTCGGGTTTGCTCACGGTTAGCATCACTCATTTTGTCGAGCATAAAAGGTTCGATTGCACTTTTGAATTTTCCATGCCGGATAATCTGTACATCAACATCGAGTTTTTGTAAAAGCCCTTTAAAGAACATTATTTCAGCAGCTAAGCCATGAAAATCGATTCCTCCTTCTTTATTTAAATAGATTTTATCGGAAACAGAAGCCAGATAATATGCTTTTTGTGAATACATTTCGCTGTAGCTATAAATAAATTTACCTGATTTTTTGAAATCAAGCAATCCATTACGGATTTCTTCGAGAAGCGAAATTCCTGCAGGTACGTCGCCTAAATCGAGATATATACCTTTGATATTAGGATCTGTCTTTGCTTTTTTCAGATTTGCAAGTATTTCATTTAATCCCGGTTCGTATTTGTTTTTCATTGCATTAAAATCGAAACCCTGAATAGGATTGTCAAACGAACGATCTGTAATCATACCTTCGAGTTTAATATGGAGTACTGTGTTTTCCGAAACTTTTACTTCTTCTTTGCTTGAAAAGGATACAGCTGAAACTATTATACCTATCAGCAATAAGAAAACCACGCCAAGAGTAAGAATTGTACCAAGCATGGATGCGAACATAAATTTAAAAAACTGTTTCATGACTTTAAGTGTATTTATTAATTACTTTTTTAAAATATTTAGCAAGTTTACAATATTTTATGGGTATATTCAAAATATTTTCGATAAAACATGTATTTTCTCTGTTGAAGCTATTTTAAATATGTTTAAAATCTATTGGTTTGTTTAAATAAAAAAGGCTGTTGGTTCTTCCAACAGCCTTTTTTGAAATTTTGATTAACAATATTAGTTTGCAATTTTTACATTAAAAGTAATGGTTGCAGTACCTGAAGTTCCAGATAAAGCAGTAACTTTTAAAACACCATTTTTATTTGGAAATGCTGATGTATTGGCAGTTCTGAATAAAATAACATCTCCAACTGCTACACTGCTTACTTTAGCAGTTCCTGTTGATTCAACGTTATCAATTTGATTTCCAGTTGAAATGCTTTCAAAATTAACAGTATTTCTTTTTTCCAGTTTAGTTCCGTTTTGAACAGTCCATGTGCTTGGTTTGCTTGCAGTAGTGAATACCTGATCTAAATCAACTGTATTTGATGGAGCTGATAAAGTTGCAAGATTAGTAGTTCCATAAAAGAAGATAACATCAATTTTAGATGCGTTTGCTTTTGCATCTGTCAGATTGTAAACCAATCCGTTTAATGAAGCAAATGAACTTCCAATTGTTGCATTGGTTTGAGCACCTAAAGTAATGTTATTGTATGAAGAAATTGAAGCTCCGTTTACTTTAATCGTGAAATTAAGAACAGATGACTGATTTTTTTTATCAGTTGCCATAACTTTAATAACAGTTTGAACAGATACATCATTTATAGTTTTTTGGAAACTATAACTGTTTGCATTGTCAAATGAAGTAACAGCCTGACCTAATTGAGTTTCACCAGTTGATGTTACCTGAAAATATTTAACTTCAGTTAAACCTTCTTCTGATGCAATATTTCCGGCGATTGTATAACTTCCACCAGCGTTAACAGATGCTTCGTTAACTCCGTTTAAAAATGTAATTACAGGAGCTGGTAAAGTTGTTTCGTCTTTATTACAACTTGTAAATGCTACTGCTACTAATACTACTAATACTAAACTTTTTAAAATTTTCATAGTTTTAATGATTTAAATTTATTAATTTATTAATTGAATTATTTAAAGTATTATTTTGATTTATTCCAAAAATCGTGCCAATAATTTAATGGTAAATAAAAATGCAAAATTAGGGTTAGTTGAAAAATAAACAAAATGTTTTTTTAGGTTTTAACAAAACTCTTATTTCTTTTTAAACATATCCCCAACCAAATAACCGATAATTGCACCCCATAACATAGTCATATATGGATTGGAGGTAATAGGGCAAGTACCGGAAACGCAACCTACTTTTACGTAATAGATATATCCACCTATTATTCCGATTACAATTCCAATAACTGAAGCTATTGAAAAAATGGATTTTAGTTTATTTATTATATTGCTTTGTTTATTTTCTTCCATTATGTTTATTTGAAATTTATACCAAAAGTTGTTGTTATTTAATTATTTAATGGCATTTAATTCGTTTAATAATGTTTGCTTATCTTGTAAACCAACTAAACGTTTTACCTCTTTACCATCCTTAAAAATAATTAATGTAGGTATATTTCTTACATTAAAGGTATTGGAAGTAACTTTATTATTGTCAACATCCAATTTGCCAATTTTTATTTTCTTTCCTATTTCATTTGCAATTTCTTCAACAATAGGACCCTGACGGCGACATGGTCCGCACCAAACTGCCCAGAAATCAACCATGGTAATTCCTTTTTTAATAGTATTGTCAAAATCCTTATCGGTGATTGTTAATACTTTACTTGTGGCAGGCTTATCTCCTTTTTGGCTAAAGCCTTTTGTGTTAAATGCAACCAAAGTGATAATTACTATAAAAGTTGCAATAAAAGTTTTCTTCATATTATTTTATGTGTTTTAATTATTTTGTGTTCTAATAACAAATATAGTGCCAAAATGTTTAAATGGCTGGTTCTTGTTGGCTCAAACAATGGAAACTACCCAATCCCCATATTATATCGCTTGAATCTAAGCCAATTATAGTTCTTTCAGGGAAACATTCAGTAATAATATCCAATGCTATATCATCGCTTTTGCAATGAAAAACAGGTACTATAACTGAATTATTAGCAATATAAAAATTCGCATAAGAACAAGGAACCCGCTGATCGTCAATAAACATAGGTTCGGGCATTGGCAATTCAACAATATTTAATTGTTTGCCATTGAGTAAGCGTTGTTTTTTTAATTCCTGATAATTTTCCATTAAAGGTTCGTAATTAGCATCGTTTTTATCCGATTCCATTACTGTTATTACAGTGTCTTCATTTACAAAGCGAACGGTATCATCAATATGTCCGTTGGTATCGTCGCCATCAATGCCATCATTCATCCAGATTACCTGTTCTATACCATAGTATTCAAACAAATAGCTTTCAATTTGTGATTGATTAAGGTTTGGATTTCTATTTTCGTTCAGTAAACATGCTTTTGAAGTAATAAGTGTTCCTTTTCCATTGAAATCAACTGATCCTCCTTCCATTACAATTCCTGGACTGATAAATGGAATTTTTAATTGATTGGCTATTCGTTGTGGTATTTTATTATCCAGATCAAACGGATATTTATTTCCCCATGCATTATATTCCCAATCAATTATAATCTTTGGAATATCGGCTTTTGTGTTTATCAAAAAAGCTGGACCATGATCGCGACACCAGGCATCGTTGGTCGGATTTAAATAAAAGTTTATTTTATTCATATCAACACCCAATTCGGTAAGTTGCTTTTGAACATTTTGCTGCATTAATTTATTCAATACATTGATATTAACCATCTCACCCAAACTAAGTTCTTTAATAAACTGGTTGTAGGCTGGGAAAATACTTTGTATTCTGTCGGGCCACGAATTTTCGTTGTGTGGATAACTTAGCCATGTTGCTGTATGTTTTTCCCATTCGGCAGGAAAACGATAACCCATAGCACGAGGCGTTTTTGTTGAATCAAATATCATGGAATATTTTGTTTATTCGTCAATAAATCTTTTAGTAATGGGCGAATAGGTATCTATTCTTCTGTCTCTCAGGAATGGCCAATGAATACGGTATTCGTTGCTTTTGGTGAGGTCAATTTCCTGAACATGAATTTCTTCTTCTTTATGTGAGGCCTGGTATAACAACGTCCCAAAAGGATTGGAAATAAAAGATCCACCCCAGAAAATCATTTCGCCTTCATTTCCTGTTCGGTTTACACTAACTACATGAACACCATTAGCAATAGCATGACCTCGTTGAATAGTCTGCCATGCATTGTATTGTTCTTCATTAACCTCTTTGGCTTGTGCAGATGCCCATCCAATTGCTGTAGGATAAAACAATATTTCGGCACCCATTAAAGCAGTAATTCTGGCTGCTTCCGGATACCATTGATCCCAACAGATTAAAGTTCCGATAGTAGCATATTTGGTTTTAAATACTTTATAACCCAAATCACCGGGTGTAAAGTAGAACTTTTCATAATAGGCCGGATCGTCGGGAATATGATTTTTACGGTATTTTCCTAAGTAAGAACCATCAGCATCTAATACTGCCACAGTATTGTGATATAATCCTTCTGCTCTTTTTTCGAATAAAGAAGCTATGATAACCACATTTAATTCTTTGGCCAGTTTACTAAATAAATCGGTAGTATTGCCGGGAATTGCTTCGGCAAGTTTGAAGTTTTCGTAATCCTCAACATCGCAAAAATACAGCGAAGCAAATAATTCCTGTAAACAGATTATCTGAGCACCTTTTTGAGCTGCTTTTCTGATGTTTTCGACCGCTTTGCTGATATTCGGATGTTTATCCTTCCCGCAGGTCATTTGTATCAATCCAACTTTTACTTTTTTATTTTCCACTTTTTAGTAGCGTTTATATAATAATGGTATCTTTTTAATAAAGTTTTGCAAAGATATAAAAAATGTTTTTAAGGATTGAGACGAATTCTTTTTGTTTCTTATACTGAAAATTAATATGTTATTTATCAAATACATTAAATACGCAGATTTATTTTTGTTGTTCACGAATCCCAAATCGTGCCTTACGGGATAAATACCATAAATTACACGAATTCTTATAAAATAATTTAATGAAGATAAAAAATTGAAGCTGTTTGTTAATAAAGCAATATTATTTTCCTTGCTGATTTTAGGAATAGGAGAAATGACCAATAAATTATTCTTTACATTACTGCAAACCTGTCAGGTTTAAACAGAAACAAATCAGCAAACATTCATTTTCAAAAAAAAATATTATAATTTCAAATATATTTTAATCAAATTAAGATTATTGCAAAATAATTATATACTTTTGTATGCCTTTAAACGATTTTAGTGTAACTCAAATAATGCAGTTTCATAATTAGCGTATGATTGAAACGTTCTTTGATATAAAATAATTTTTGTGATATGGAATATCTATACCCTGAAGAATAAAATGCCTTATACTTTTGTTTTGGTCTTATTATTTTTTGCGGAAGCTTCCCGACAGTTGTTTTTATCTTATTAAATTTTTTAATAGCTTCCTAACAGCTGTTTTTATCCTATTAATATTTTTAATAGCTTCCCGACACCTGTTTTTATCTCATTAAATTTTTTAATAACACCCCGACAGCTGTTTTGGCCTTATTAAATTTTTTAATAAGATTCCGTCACCTGTTTTTATGCTATTAAAATATTTAATAGCTTGCCGACACATATATTAACAAATTAATTTACTCATTATAACAACAAATAGTAAAAATTTAAAACAAAATAGTAAATGGAAAATTTAAAATTTAGCACATTGTATGTTTACAAGCTCTCCAACGAAAACATCAGGGGATTATTAGGACGTAGCTGCGATGATGCAGAACTGGTAACAACGGCTATTGGCGATCTGCCCAATGCAGCTTTGGTTAAATTAAGAGAAAACTTAAACCTTTTTTCGGCTCAGGTTAACAGAGAGCTAAAAAGTGTATTAACCGAAAAAGTGAATATATACAGAACAGAATGTAACAACATTTTTTCGGAAATTAAAAGGGTAGATAAATTCGAATGCAAATCGCGCGACAACACTAAAAAAACAGCAGCACTTCTGTTGGAAACATTTATAAAACCATACAACAACCTAAGCAAACAAACCCTTCTCGACCAGCAGGAATCAACCAAGGATATGCTCGAAAAATACAATGCCGATACTACATTAACCGATGCAGCTCATGCCATTGGACTAACAACTATTTTCGACGAGTTAAAAACTGCCAACTCCAATCTCGAAACTAACTACAACTTACGCAATAATGAAATAGGTACACGAACCGAATCGAGCAGTCAGCTTCGTCC
>CAZYEM010000105.1:0-13180 GCA_964646395.1 uncultured Bacteroides sp. | reverse complement strand
TCTGGAAATTATACTATTGGAGGTTCTTCTGCAACTTATCAAACAATTAATCAGGCAATATTGTCGTTGAACTATTGTGGAGTCGGTGGACCTGTTGTATTTAATATAAATCAGGGTAACTATAACGAACAGTTGAAATTTACGCCAGTAACCGGAGCTTCTGACATTAATACGATAACCTTCAAATCAGCAACTAATGATAGTAGCAGTGTTATTATTAATTATGAACCTATAGGTAGTAATAATTATATTTTAAAACTGGATGGTGCAGATTATATGAAATTCAAACATTTATCATTTATAAACAATACTCAATCAACAAACGGAAGAGTAATTGAATTGATAAACGGTTCTAATTATAATGAATTTTCTAATAATGTTGTAAGAACTATTGTTTCAACATCCAGTACAACTGCTGGTTTTTATTCTGGAAATACATCTGTTAATAACAGAAATATGATCAGAAACAACCGGATTGAAAATGGATATTATGGTATTTACTGGTATGGCAGCTCAACATTTGCTAAATTTGGTAATACGATTGAAAACAATATTATAAATGGATTCTATTATTATGGTATTTATAATTACTATAGTGATTCTGTTACCATTAAAGGTAATTATATAAAAAGTTCTCCAACATCGGGATATGCTTATGGAATTTATTCATACTATGCTTATAATGGCTGTATTATTGAAAAGAATAAAGTAGAAATGCCAACAGGAACAACATTATATCCAATTTATATTTCGTATTGCAGTGGTTCTTCAACCAAAAGAAATTTAGTTGCCAACAACTTTATTTCACAAACCGGAGGAACTACTACTTATGGTTTATATATTTATTATTCAGATTACGTTGATGTTGTTCATAATTCAGTAAATATTTTAGCTGGAGGAACTACCTCGAGAGCTGTTTATATTTCTGCAGGATCAGGGAATACCGGTTTAAGATTATATAACAACTCTTTTGTTAATGCAGCAGGAGGTCCTGCAGTTGAAGTAACTACCGGTGCTCAAGGTGCAAATTATATTTCGGCAATGAATTATAATAATCTTTGGTCAACTGGAACTATACTTGGTAAATGGGGTGCTACAAGTTGTAATACTCTAAGCCAATGGATAACAGCTTGTACAAAAGATTCTGCTTCTATCTCTTTAAATCCTGATTACTTAACTCCAACTGATTTACATGTTTATTCAATAGCATTAAATGATAAAGGAACTCCAATTGCTAATGTTCTTACAGATATTGATGGTGATTTTAGAAATACTACAACTCCTGACATTGGTGCTGACGAATACACTCCACTTCCAAACGATATTGGAGTAGTTGGAATTTATAGTCCTGATGTATATTATGGACCTGTTGCAAGTTCTGTTTCTATTAAATGTATAATTAAGAATTATGGATCTGTTGATGCAACTAACTTTAGCATATCTTATAAAATTGGAAATGCTGCAGCTATTAATTACTTATATACTGATACTTTATTTGCTAATGCATTCGACAGTATAGAGTTTCCAACACCAATGACCGTTATTGCCGGAAATGTTGATATTAAATCTTACACTTCACTTGTTAATGATGGCAAGTTTATTAATGATACATCAAAGATTACTTATTTTGGAGTTCCTGTAAAAGGTATCCCTTATAGCGAAAACTTTGATGGTACTAATGATGAATGGTTCAAAACCGGTGGTACAATGCAATGGCAAAAAGGGATTCCTAATGCAAGTGTAATTAACAATGCACACAGTGCACCTAATGTATGGACTACTGTTCTTAACGGCAATTATGTAAATGGCAGCAATGATTACTTATATTCTCCAATCTTTAACAATTCAACCTTTAAGGCTGATACATTGAAATTCTGGTTCTATATAGATGCAGAAAACAATAAGGATGGTGGAAGAATTGAATATAAAAATCAACAGGGCGATTGGTTAGTTTTAGGAAATCCTGCAACTATCGACACTAACTCTGTAAACTGGTATAATGCTTCTTCTGTTGCAATGTGGACTGGTACAGGACAAGGATGGCAGCAAGCTAAATATGCTGTTTCAAAGATTCTGAATAATCTTCAGACCCTGCAATTCCGTTTTGTATTTAATTCTGATGGTACTAATAATAACTACAATGGTTGGGCTATTGATGATTTCAACTTATCATTATTACCAATTGCTCAGGATGGCGGTGTAATTGCAATTACCGATCCTTCTGCCTCATTGTTGGGCGATACTGTTTATCCTAAGATTACAGTTAAGAATTTCGGATTAAATCCATTAACATCTATTCCTGTTAAATATACTGTAAACGGTCAGCTTATGGCAAGCGAAACCATTAATACAACTCTTGCTCCTGGATCTACTGTTGATTATACTTTTACACAATACTTTAAAGTATTAACTCAACCAACTTATACGATTAAGGCATTTACTACAATAACAGGCGATTATTATAATGGTGCCGATACCAGCAGTAAAGTAATTAACGTTTCACCAGCGCTAAAAGATGTTGGTATAGTTCGTATTATTGCTCCTGCTGATGCAGTTTCGTCAGGTTCATCCATTTCTGTTAGTATTACTATCAGAAACTATGGAAGTATTGCTGTTACCTCTGTTCCTGTTGCTTATCAAAGAGGAACACAACCAGTTGTAAACGAAACATGGACAGGTCCGGCATTGAATTTGGGTGACTCTGCAACATTTACTTTCCCAGTTGCATTTACAGTTCCATTGGGTAGTTCGTTTTCATTTAGTGCATTTACTAATTTAAATGGTGATGCTTATCCTAATAACAATAAGATTACAAAATCCATTTCAATTACTTCGATGCCTGCAAATGCCGGAAATATATCTTCTACAGCTCCTAACGGAGGAAGTAGTGTTTGTTTCCCAATTGGCAGTACTACACCAATAATTGTTACTTATTCTGTACCTACCATTTCAAATGCTACTAATTATGTATGGAATTATACAGGAACCAATGTAACATTTGATGATACAACTACTACCAATTCTGTTGCAATAACATTTGATCCTTCTGCAACCGATGGTTCGCTAACCGTTTATGGCTATAATACCTTAGGAATAGGTGGCACTTCTCCTGCTTTTGCAATTGATATTATACCAAATTGTACGGTAGGAATTGATGAAGACTTAAGCACTGTTTTCTGGATGAATCAGAATATGCCTAATCCTGCTAATGGAAATACCAGTATCGAATACAATATTCCTCAACAAGGAAATATTGAATTTGAAATCGTAAACATGGTTGGACAAAACGTATATAATTTTAATGAAAACAAAACATCAGGCAAACATAGCATTAATATAAATGCTAAAGAATTACCAGATGGAATCTATTATTATTCATTAACATATAACGGCAAACGTTTGGTTAAGAAAATGATTATAAATAATTAGTTCTAGTTTTTTTCATAAAGCAAGGCTGCTTCGGAAACGGGGCAGCCTTTTTTATTATTCAAAACCAATGTTATTTATGCTAATGTAAATTATGACTCGTTTCATTTTTCAAAAAGTATTAAACATGATGCAAACAAAAATTTTAAAAATGCAGTCAATTAATATCGGTATGAGGTTAAAATTAAAGTTCAATGATTATTGACCTAAAATTATCAAATAGTTAAGTTCAGCTATTAGTTTCTGCTAATAAAAATCATTTTGCTTAGGAAAAGTGCCCGGAACGACTTAATTCAAATTATTTTGCTTAATCTGACTACTCAGCCTGACCCAAATAAAATCATTTTACTCAATCTGACTACTCGGAACGAGCCAAATAAAATGGTTTTGCTCAATCTGGCTACTCAACTTGATCCAAATAAAATCATTTCAGTCGGGATGAGCATTTTTGCCTGAATCCAATTGCGTGATTAAAAATATTTTGATCGTTTACTTATGAAAATCAGTGTATTATTTAAAAAAGAACTATTTGTAATGTAAAAGAAATTTTTTATCAAACACCTTAAAGCTGTGATTAGCTTTGGAAAGTTTAGTATGTAAAAAAATGGTTTAACTCCAGCCTTTGTAAATATTATAGCTGATAATTCTAAAGATAACAGTTCAACATATAAAAGTAAATTATATGATTTTTTGACAACTATTTTTTTAAGAACAAATTATTAAAAATGATTATCTTTGCAATATGCTTACAAAAACTGAAATTTTAAATACACTCAGAAGTTTAAAACCAATTCTTTACAATGAATATTCGGTTAAAGAGATTGGTTTATTTGGTTCTTTCTCAGATGAAAGCTTTAACGAAAATAGTGATATTGATATTCTGATTGAACTGGAGAAACCAATTGGATGGAAGTTTTTTTCATTGGAATTATATCTCGAAAAAGTACTTGGAAGGAAAATAGATCTGGTAACAAAAAATGCGTTAAAAGAACAAATAAAAGACCGTATTTTAAAACAAGTAAATTACGTATAAGTGAAAAAGGAAGGCCGAACATACTGTATGTATCTTGATGATATTCTTTTAGCAATAAATCGTATTGCTGAATATATTAATGGACTTTCATTTACTGATTTTAAAAAAGATTATAAAACAGTTGACGCTGTTATCCGAAACTTTGAAATAATTGGAGAAGCTTCAAAAAATTTACCTCATGAGCTGAAAGCTAAATATAATAATGTGCCGTGGGCTGAAATGTATCTGTTAAGGAATAAAGTTTCACATGAGTATTTTGGAATTGATTATGAGATAATTTGGGATGTTGCTTCTAATTATCTACCTGAAAACAAATCGCAAATAGAAGACATTTTGATTAATGAAATGAATTGCCAATAAATCTACCAATGATAGTTCAACATATATAAGTAAATCAGAAATTTAAAAATTATTTTTTGCTCTTACACTATTAATATTTTTACTGAAAATAGCTTATAATAAAAGCGGAAATAGAAAAAGATTAACAAGCAATTGCCTCTAATTTAAAATGATGGAGTTCCAATAAAAACAGTTTGTTTCTTTTTCAGAATATTCAGTAAATCCTTTTCCAAGGAATGGGTTGGAGTTTCAATAATTCGGCCAATTTCTTTATTCTTGCGATAAATAATAAAAGTAGGAACCTTTTCAATACCGTTATTACCTTTTTCAAAATTCTCTGCTTTAAAAAAATGGTCGATACAAAGAATATCAAGTTTTCGGGTCTTGTATTTCAACATATCCATTAACTTAATAAATCGTGGTAGTTGTTGCTGGCTATCACCACACCAGCTTCCCATAACAATATGTATCCTTACTTTTTTCATCAGAGGCTTTAATTGAGCCATTGTACTGCTATCGGGAACATAATATTTGTATTCCATCTTAAAAACAGTTCCAAATTCTCCTGTTTTAAGTCCATCAACATTGCACTTTCCATAAAGGATTTCCTTTTGGGTTTTGGTATCAACTATTTTTCGGTTAAGTTTTTGGGCAAAAACAGAAACAACGGAAAGAATTAAAATTAAAAAGGTGATTAAAATTTTTCTCATTTTGTTAAGTTTTAATACCTGCAAAATTAAAAAAGCTTCCTACATAGTAAGAAGCTTTTCGAGTTAAATAAATCATAAATATTTAAAGTGCTCCTTCATCATAAGCTTGCTCGCCATGAATTGAAGAATCAAGACCGGCCATTTCTTCTTCTTCAGAAACTCTAACCGGTGTTATTTTGTTGATAATAGCTAACATTAAGTAAGTAAAAATAAATGCATAAACAGAAGCAATAGTAACAGCAACCAATTCCTTTACAAAGAAAGATGTATTTCCAAACCATAAACCGTCAGCACCTGCAGCATTAATTGCTTTAGAACCAAAAACACCTAATAATATAGTTCCTAACACACCACCAACTCCATGTACACCCCATACATCCAGTGCATCGTCCCATTTCATTTTATTTTTAAGCTGAACTGCCAGATAACAAACAATACCAGCAAGTGTACCAATAATTGGAGATGCCCACAAAGGTACAAAACCTGCACAAGGTGTAATACAAGCCAATCCTGCAATTGAACCTGTAAGTAATCCTACAAATTTGGGTTTTCGCTCTCTTGACCATTCAATAATAACCCACGACATGGTTGCAAATGAAGCAGCAATATCTGTATTTAAAAAAGCAGCTGAAGTAATAAAGTCAACAGCAACTTCGCTTCCGGCATTAAAGCCATACCAGCCAAACCACAATAATCCACTTCCAATAGCTACTAATGGAATACTGTTAGGTGTAGAATTTTTGTCAACACGTGCACCAACATAAAATACAGAAGCCAATGCAGCAAAACCAGCAGTTGCATGAACAACAATTCCTCCTGCAAAGTCCAGAACGCCCCATTGTGCCAGCAAACCACCACCCCAGATCATGTGTACAAATGGATAGTAAACAAATATCTGCCATACGGTTAAGAATATCATGTATGACTTAAAAGTTACACGGTTTGCAAACGCTCCGGTTATAAGAGCAGGAGTAATAATGGCAAACATCATTTGATAAGCGATAAAAACTACTTCAGGAATTTTGCCATTACTATACATTGAATCTATAGCAACCCCATTTAAGAAGTATTTATCAAAGTTTCCGAAAATTCCACCTTCGCCACCACTGAAACAAAGTGAATATCCAAAAGCAACCCACAAAACAGTTGTCCAACCCAAAGAGGCGAAACTTTGAATCATGATACCTAAAATGTTACGTTTGGTAGCCAAGCCACCATAAAAAAATGCCAAGCCGGGAGTCATCAGCATCACTAAGCTGCATGCCAGCAGCATAAACCCGGTAGAACCTGTGTCGATCATTTTATTGATTTTATTAAGTTAATTATTATAATGTAAATCCGAAAACGAAGAAAATTTTCTTAGCATACGGATTGAATATTAATGAGGAAGATATGGGTAAAGAAAATTTATCGGAAATTTGAATTTCTTTGGTAGCAGTTGCACCTAAATTTATAATACCTGTTTTTGAATTTCCATAAAAGCCAGTAATATCATCGCCTGGAGCGTTTAAAGCACTGCCTAAGAAACAACTTAATTCCACTTCTTTTATTTTTGTTTCATAACCCAATTCAATATAAGTTGAAAAAGTATTGTCTCCGTTTAATTTCTTGGTATCGGCACCATAAATATTTGTGGCAAGTAATAAAGTAAATGGAATCTTTTCAGTTCCGTTAAATTTCAAGCTAGCTTCAAAAAGATGGGAAGTAGCATCCTTATCATACACAAAGTAATTATAATCAGCTGTATCACTTGGGAAAAAATAATCAGTAAGCGTAAAGGTAAACATTTCTTTTGCAAAAGTATAGCTTGCATATAAATCAATTTCCTGACTTTGTAAGCCATTTGTAGAAAATGCTCCCCATGCTCCAATGGCTAAGCCACCTTTACTAAACTCCATAGTTGGCTGAATGCTAGGATACGCACCTCCTAATTGCAAACCCCTCCATACATAACGACTCATAATACTACTGCTTATCTTGAAATCCGCATTGCAGCTTTCTGTTTGTGCAATAGCTTTAAAATCTGCTAAAAATAAAATTGATAGCAAACAAATTGAACTTAAAAATTGTTTTAATCTTTTCATGTGTTTTTATTTAATTAATTGTATTTAAAATATCCAAATCAAATTATCAGTATATCTTTTAGTCAAAATGAATACTTTAGGTTTTAAATATCAGGAGTTAACTTATTGATGAATTTCTCAGCAAAGATTTATAATATTTTAGATTCAATGTGTAAAAAAGAAACGTAATCATTATGAATATTACGCTGATTTTTTTTAGGTGTATTACTTATTTGAATTTACAGATTTTTTGATAATGAAAATTCTATGAAAAAGAGAAGAGCAGAAAAAATAAATATTTTTCTACTTTTATTTGATAGAACAAGCAACATTTAGTAATTTAGCGTTTTAAAAACATACGTATGAAATCAAAATTTTCAGTTGGGAATAGAATTAGTCATCAGGAATTTGGTGAAGGAATGATTATTCAAATCAAAGGTAATCAGTTGGAAATTTTATTTTTAGATGAACAAAGACGTAGTTTGTCCGCAGATTCACATGCGATAAAGATAATTGGCAGCCAAAATTTTGAACCAATTGTAAATGAACCTCCAATACCTTCTGCTGCAAACAAAATTAAAAAGGAACTGGATCAGTTAAAAGAAGAAAATCGTATTGAATATTTTGATTATGAAATCTCTAATAGAAATAAAACGCAATCATTCAATAAAAACTCAAGGGTTTTTCATACGCTTTTGGGTGAGGGAATGATTACAAAAATATTGAAAAACGAGTATCAAATCATTTTTCTTAATGGGAATAAACAAAATATCGCAATAAATTCACCCGATTTAAAAATGTTATCAGCCTCAACTATAGACGATAACAATGAAGTCAATAAAGACTTTAACAATCTGACTTTACAAAACTCCAATGATTTGTTTGTTGGGAAACATATCTCTATCAATGAAATGGGTGAGGGAATGATTAGTAAGATTAATTACGATTCTTATGAAATCATTTTTTTAGATGGACATAAGGAAACATTTCCTTTGCAAAGCAAACAACTAGAAAAAGCAATTCAACAGGATTTTGAAATTCCGGTTGAAAAACGAAAAACATCAATCACTTCTGTTTCTGAAATGGCAAATCTTCCAACAGACGATAATATAGCTGTTGGAAAGCAAATTACACATCCTGAATTAGGTGAAGGAATGGTTAGCAAAATTACAAATGACAGCTATGAAATCATTTTTTTAGATGGACATAGGGAAAGTTTTCCATTACAAAACAAACCTGTTGAAAAAATAAAAAACCACGATTTTGAAATTCCTGCTGAAACTCAAATACAAAAAAGCAAAAAAACATCTAATCAGGAGAGTTCTTTTTATAAGGATGATAATTTGGCAGTTGGAAAACAAATTACACATCCTGATTTGGGAGAAGGAATGGTAAGCAAAATTACAAATGACAATTATGAAATCATTTTTTTAGACGGGCATAAGGAAAGCTTCCCATTACAAAAAAAACCGATTGAAAAAACAGTAAAACACGATTTTGAAATTCCAGTTGAAAATCAAATCCAAAAAAACAAAAAAACATCAAATGAAGCAATAAACTTTAACTTTGAAAACATAGTAGTTGGAAAGCAAATAACTCATCCTGAATTAGGTGAAGGTATGGTAAGTAAAATTACAAATGATAATTTTGAGGTTATTTTTTTAGATGGTCATAAAGAAAATTTTCCGTTAAACAGAAATAATATTATAAAATCAGAGAGTAAAGTTCCGATTGTCAAAGAAAATTATATTGAGAAACCACTTATTTTTGAAAAAAACGAAAAGTTTGAACTTCCGATTGAAAAATATCAACGAACACAAGAACATCAATCAACCGCAACTAATTTATTTAAGGAAATAGAAACGTTTGATCCAAGGGAAAAGCCAAAAAGCAATAATGATAAGATTTCAAAAGAAATTGAAAAATACAGATCAGACGATTTACAAATTGGAAGTGCAGTTTCACATCCTAAAAATGGCTCCGGAATAGTTTGTAATATTGATGATTATGAAATCGAGGTTGTTTTTTACAATCATAAGAAAATTGTTTATTCATCAAAGAACAATGAATTAACTTTTTTGAATGTAAATAGCAAATATTGATTTAAAAAATATAACTACAACCTACTTTTTCATTTTTAACCGAACTTCTAGAATCGCTTTTTCTTCGTTGAACATCAATTTTAAAAGTACTCATTTACATTTTTCAAACGATTAGTCATAGTCATAATAATTATAATCATAGTCTTCCTGATAATCATAATCATCATAATCATCATTAACTCCGTACTCATCAAAATCGTCATAAGTTCCGAACGAAACCGGAATTCTTATGGTATTTTCATTTTCCGAATAGTTAAACACAATATTATGAGTGCATTCTGTAAATAACGGAATTAATCGATTGGCTATTTTAATTCTTAATCTTTCAATTCGTTTTTTGTTTGTAAATTTTTCAATATCATATATTTTGCCAAAATAATCAGCTTCAACTTTGCAATTTTCAACTTTACCTTTACTATTTATTTTCAGTACTACAAAAACCCTACCTTCGAGCTTGTAGATTTGCATAAAAAATGGATATTTAATTTTATTTTGCAAACACGTTTTAAGTTCTTTAATGGCAAATTCATTTTTTATAACAGCTGTATTTTCAATACTCTGCGATTGAAGTTGATTTGTTTGAATAAAGCCAAAAAGGCAAAAAATCATTATAAGATATATGAGCTTTCCCATTTTATTATTTTTACTTCAAAATTACATAAAATACCTCTATTGGAATCGTTTTGTTTCAGAATGTTTAATTTAAAACAATATTTTTTATTCAATTTTTTTCAAATAAAACAGAAGCTTGAAAATGAATTCTATTTTAGTCTATTTCATTGCTTCAATGCGAATTACTTCAGCATTACCCTGATGTAACTTTCCTTCGTCCAATAAAATGTTATACTTTTCAAACTTAGAAAAATTAAATTGCAAAAATATATCCTCCAGTTCTTCAATATCATATAATAAATCTTCAATCTTTGGTCCACCGGAAGTGTTTTTCAATTGCTCTTTATGAAAAACCTCCATTATTACTTTTCCTTCGGGTTTTAAAAAAGAAAACAATTTATTTAAAGCCGGTTTTTTTATTTCAGATGGTAAATGCAAATATATAAGACCTATAGCATCAAAGCTTTCTTCTGGATAATTAAAATCAAAAATATCTTTCACAGTATAATCAATAGTAACATGATTCTTTTCAGCTAATTTCAACGCTTTTATCCTTGCCTGTTCACTTTGATCGAAAGCAACAACTTCCCAACCTTTTAGAGCTGCATAAACAGCATTTCGCCCTTCACCTTCGGCTGGAAGCAAAATTTTACAAGGAGAATTTGCATCAATAAATTCTTTAAAAAAACGGTTTGGTTCTGTACCATAGATATATTCATCTTCAGCATAACGGGATTCCCAAATTTCTTTCATAATGTTAAGAGATAAGTTAAGTTTAAAATTAGTACTTTTGTCAGAAATTATTTTGCAATATTAAAGAAAATATTGAATCAGAAATAAAATTAATCTATAAAAAATCACATTTTATGCTATCCGACCAGAAACTCTGGACTAAGAATTTTATTTTTATGTGCTTAGCCAACTTACTTATGTCGGTAGCTTTTTACTTTTTAATACCTACCCTACCCATTTTTTTAACAGAAGTTTTGCATGCTCCCAAAAGTAAGGTGGGAGTTATTTTTGCATCTTATACATTGGCAGCATTAATAATCAGACCATTTGCCGGATATGCAGTTGATGGTTTTGGAAGAAGCACCATTTACCTGATTGCTTTTTTTATATTTTCATTGCTTTTCGGAGTATTTGCTGCTGTTGCAACACTTACTCAAATGCTTATACTTCGTTTTGCTCATGGATTGGCATGGGGTGTTACCACAACAAGCTCATCAACAGCCATTGTAGATATTATTCCTGCAAAGAGAAGAGGAGAAGGTTTAGGTTATTATGGCATCTCCATGACGATTGCTTTGGCCATTGGTCCATTTTTAGGCACTGTTATTGCAGGCAGAGATAATTTTGATAATATGTTTATAATTGCTGCAATCATTTCCCTAATTGGCTTTATAATGGCTGCAATGGTAAAATTTCCAAAGTTTTCATCATCTAAAGAAAAAAAGAGGTTTGAATGGTCGAAACTATATGAAACTTCTTCTTTTGCAGTTTCCTTAATAATCTTACTGGTTTGCGTTTCTTATGGTGGTGTTGTAATTTTTATCTCTTTATATGCTAAAGAAATAAATGTAGATAATTCAGGGATCTTTTTTCTTGTTTATGCGGGAGGTTTAGCATTAACCCGCTTAATATCAGGAAAAATATTCGACAAACATGGTCCAAAAGTGTTAACTTTATTTGGCATGATATTTTTAGTAAGCGGTCTGTTTGTATTGTCGTTTGTGAAAAACTATAATGGATTTTTAACCTCAGCCTTATTAATCGGGGCTGGTTTTGGAATTGTATTCCCAACGTTTCAGGCAATGGTAAATCATATTGTTGACATACAAAAAAGAGGGGTAGCAAATTCAACCTTTTTTACTGCAGTTGATTTAGGAATAGGCTTAGGAGCAATAATTTCGGGTTTTATTTCCGATTTATTTTCTTTAACCGTTACGTTTATAATCTGTGCTATTATCATCATTATTGCAAGTATAATTTTCTTTGCTTTCACCTTGCCTATTTACAATCAAAAAGTTAAAGCTTTAGCAATAAATCATTAATCGTGAAAACAGTAAACTTTACATACAAAAGTCAACAATTTAAAAAAATGCAAAGCAATCTCATTTTATAAAATTTATTGCTGACAAAACAAAATATCAGTTTTCTATGTTAATAATGTATTTAAAACACAAAAATAATGAAAACACTTACCGAATTTATAATTGAAGAACAAGCTGCATATCCTAATGCAAGTGGAGATTTAACCCGCTTATTAAATGATATTGGTATTGCTGCTAAATTTGTAAACAGAGAAATAAACAGAGCAGGATTAACCAATGTAATGGGTTATAATGATGAAGTAAATGTACAGGGTGAAGCTCAAAAGAAACTGGATGTATTTGCTGATGAACAATTTATTGCTGCATTACGTTCGGGTGGTGAATGCTGTGCCATAGCTTCTGAAGAAAACGAAAAGATAATTGCTTTTGAAAATGAAAAATCGCAAAGTGGAAAATATGTAGTTGCTATTGATCCATTGGATGGATCTTCTAATATTGAATCTAATGTTTCTATCGGAACTGTTTTTTCTATTTACCGGAGAATTTCCGAAAAAGGAAAAGGTACAGTTAATGATTTACTTCAAAAAGGAACAGATCTGGTTGCAGCCGGTTATATTATTTATGGCTCCTCTACAATGCTAGTCTACACCACAGGAAGAGGTGTTAATGGCTTTACACTTGATCCTTCGGTAGGTTTGTTTATACTTTCGCATCCCGAAATGAAATATCCTGAAAATGGAACCATTTATTCAATAAACGAATCCAATTATATCTATTTCCCTGATGCTATTAAAAAATACATTCAATATTGCCATTTTGATGATCCTCAAACCAATCGTCC
>CAZYEM010000104.1:0-13187 GCA_964646395.1 uncultured Bacteroides sp. | reverse complement strand
ATATTGTTCATGAAATACAAAATTCCAAGTATTCTTGCCAAAAAGAAAACGGCTAAACCCAAAGCAACATTCTGAAAATTTAACACAGCTTCAAGGCCATTAGCTGGTCCTTCCCAAGTTGAAATAACAGGTAGTTTGTTACTCGTTATATCAACCAGGTTCATTGTGTCAACTTTAAATTCGGCACCTGTAAAAAAAGTAGCAACAGCTGTACCAACCAGAATAGTTCCCAAAGCACCATTTAAAAATAAAAATATTTCATAGGTTTTCTGACCAAGAAAATTATTTGGTTTTGAGCGAAACTCATAAGCAACCGCCTGAATTACAAAACTAAAGAGAATTGCCATCCAAACCCAATAAGCACCGCCAAAACTTGTGGAATAAAATAAAGGGAAAGATGCAAAAAAAGCGCCTCCAAAAGTAACCAATGTAGTAAATGTAAATTCCCATTTTCTACCTAAAGAATTGACAATCATTTTACGTTGCAATTCAGTTTTTCCTAAATTATAAATAAGGGTTTGTCCACCCTGAACAAACATTAAAAAAACCAGTAATCCAGCTAATAAAGAGATTATTATCCACCAATACTGTTGTAAAAAGAGATATGAAAAATTTTCAAACATTAGTTGGTTCCTCCATCTTTAGGTCCTATTTTAATCTGTGTTGTCATTATTTTAATTTCTGCAATCAATAAAGCAGTAAAAATTACAGCAAATAATACAAAAGTTATAATTACAGCTGATGAATCAATTTGAGAAACTGCTGCAACGGTTGGCATCAAATCCTGAATTACCCATGGCTGACGTCCCATTTCAGCAACTATCCAACCAGCTTCAGAAGCTAAGTAAGCTAAAGGCATGGTTATGATTGAAAGTCTGATTAACCATTTTTTGTTTTCAAAATCTTTTTTATAAACAAAAAACAGAATTAAAACAAAGAAAATAATGAAATAAAATCCCAATCCTACCATAATATGAAAACTGTAAAAAGTTAGGGGAACATTAGGTATAATATCCTTAGGATTATTAAGATAACCATATCCAAAGTATTTGAAATAATCATTAAGAAAAGTTTTCCCCTGAACTGTGTTTTCGTCAAAATTTACAGCTAATTCTTTTGCTTTTAAAGTGTCTTTTGCTTTTTTAGCTTCTTTATACTCACGAAGTGTATTTATAGCAATTTTCCCTCTTTCAATTTTTTCGACAGCTGATATTAAGCCATATTGAGGATTTCCGTTAGCTAAATCATTAACTCCCGGAACAAAAGCATCTGCATTTCTATAACCCAGCATTGATAGCATTTTAGGAATTTCGATCTTAAAAACAAAAGGATCTTTGCCATCATCATAAACCTTCCCCGGCGATAAAACACCAAAAGCAACCAAACCTGCAGCTGTCTTCCCTTCATACAATCCTTCCATTGCAGCAAGTTTCATAGGTTGTTTCTGAGTAACCTCATAAGCAGAACCATCACCGGTTGATGCTACAAACAAAGCAGAAAGTAAGCCAAAAGTTGCAGCGATTATCATACTTTTTTTAGCAAAGATAACTTCACGTTTTTTTAACAAATACCATGCACTAACACCTATAACGAATAGTGATGCAAGAACATAACCGGATGTTATTGTGTGTAAAAATTTATTTACAGCAACCGGAGAAAATAATACATCCCAAAAATTAACCATCTCATTACGGGCAGTATCAGGATTAAAACGCATACCTACCGGGCTTTGCATCCATCCGTTTGCTACCAATATCCATAAAGCAGATAAATTTGAACCTATGGCAACCAGCCATGTAGAAGTTAAGTGAAATCCTTTACTAACTTTGTTCCAACCAAAGAACATAACAGCAATAAAAGTGGATTCCATAAAGAATGCCATAATACCTTCGATAGCCAATGGAGCTCCGAAAATATCACCTACAAACCATGAGTAATTTGACCAATTGGTTCCAAACTCAAACTCTAAAATAATACCGGTAGCGACGCCAATAGCAAAATTGATACCGAATAAGGTCATCCAGAATTTTGTAATTTTTTTCCATTCGGGATTTCCTGTTTTAACATAAATAGTTTCCATTATTGCAATAATGAAAGCCAAACCTAAGGTGAGCGGCACAAATATCCAATGATAAATTGCTGTTAATGCAAACTGTCCTCTCGACCAATCAACGGTTGATAAATCTAAACTTTCTAACATTTTATTTGGATTTAGTTAATTGTTCAATTACATAATTGCTACGTTCTTCATCTGTTTTGAAATTCTTATTTAAAACGTTGGGAAAGAAAAAAACCTTTAATATTGCAAACATAATAAATAGCTTAATAAAAATAATCAGCCATAACTTTTTACCTGTTGTCATACTACAAAATCCTTCGTAATAAAACAAATACACATGTTTGATTATAGTATAAATCTTCTTCAATTTTTTTTATTACAATTATTAAAAATTTAACTTTATATGTAGTATTACATTATTATTTTAACAAATTTGATAAAAAAAAGTTATGTGAAAAAAATCACTTTTAATATACAAATGGCATATATTTATTTATAATCAACTTATAAATAATTTATTACAAGCTTATTTATAATCTATATAAATAGATTTGCGACCTGTTTATATCTTTTTATTTCTCCAGTTTCCTTTCCACAAATATAAAATTGAAAAAGCTCCGGTAAAAATATAATAAATATATTCAGAACACCAGATTGCTTCTGGTTTGCCTATATAATATGCTAATAAATATGCAGTTATTAAATAAATTACAATGGTTACTATCTCGATAATCAATGAAATATTTGTATTTGCAGTTCCTGAAACTGCATTAAATGAAATCATTGTAGCAGAAAAAACAATGGTAGCACCTAAAATTACATAAAGTGATGAAATTCCATCTTTTATAAACAATATATCAGAAGTGTAAATGGAAAGAGAGAAAGAAGGAAAAGAAGCTACAATTAATACTAAAATACTAGTAGTGAATATACTCATTATGGTAACTCTTTTTATTACATTAATAACTTCATTTGTCTTCCCTTCGCCTATTTTACTGCTAACCAATGAGCTAACAGCGGAACAATAGCCCCATACCGGAATCATGAGCAACATATAAATACTTCTGATTACGTTTGAAATCGCCAATGAACGTTCTCCTGTTTTTTCAATAATTAAAAAGAAGGCAAACCATGCACCTAACGATATAAAAAACTGAAGCATTATGTAAAATGAAATATTTAATATGGAATATATTATTGACCATTTTGGTTTATTAAAAAGGAAAAGATTATAAATTATAAATCTTTTATTTTTTAATACAATAATGATAAAAAACAGAGCAGCAATAGCTTCGGAAATAACAGAAGCAATAGCGGCTCCTTTTAAACCCATTTCGGGCAGTCCGAAATTTCCGAAAATTAATCCATAATCAAGAACAATATTGCTTATGGCCATTATTAAAGCATTATATGTTAGATATTTTGTATTTGTAATACCAATAAAAAAAGATCTAAATACAATGTTGCAAAATGCAAAAAACAATCCCCATATTCTATAATCCAGAAAAACAATAGATTGTTGAAGTATTTTTGAAGATGAAATGGAAAACCGAAAGAAATCAGGAGCAAAAAATAAGGAAATTGAAATTAAAAAAACAGCCAGAAAAAAGAGGAAATAAATACCATTATCTACAACCAATCCAATAGTTGAATCTTTTTTTTCGCCTTTACGTCTGGATACTATAATTTGCAATCCTGTCCCAAACCCAAACCCTATCATATAAAAGCAAAAATAATACAAACCAGCTATTGCTGAAGCTCCAAGTTCTATTTCTCCAACTCTTCCCAGAAATGCTGTATCTGTTATGCTAACTATGCTTTGGGCAAGTAAACTGAGCATTATCGGAGCAGAAATGACCCAAATTTTTTTATATTCTTTTATATTTCGCAATGTGTTTTCTTATATTTTGTAAGGATTGCTTATTTATTCGATTATTGTTGCATCTTTGTGTTTATTATACAGCTTGGAAAGTGTTGCAACTGCATCATCTTTTGTCTTATAAGGACCAATAAGTACTTTATATAGCGGTTTTTTATGAAAACTGGTTTTTCTAATAGATGCTAAATTTCTGTATTCCTTAGCTAGTTTGTTATTTATGAAAATCTCTGCATTACTTTTTAGTTTCAAACTGGCTATACGTATATAATAATTATGTGTTGAATCAGAAATTGCTGAAGAATCCAATTCTTTATTTCTTATTTCAATAGTCGGATAATTAATTGATTGGCTTAAATATTCTTTTAAATATGAAGTGTCAAGAAGTTGTATCTTTACTTTTGCAATTCCTAAACTTATGACATCCAGTTTTTGAGCAGCAATATACGAAATATCAATAAAATTCTGCTTTTTGAATCTATCATTTACTCTGACAATTACAAATCTATTATTTTTAGGATTAGTAATTTTCACCAAAGATTGCAAAGGGAAATTCTTGTGAGCTGCTGTAAACAGATTTGAATTGAAACGTTCGCCACTGTATGTTTTTCTTCCATCAAATTTTTTGGAATAATAGGTAACTTTTGCATCCAAAACTTTATCGCTTTGTGATAATGCAATGTTATATAACAATATAAAAAAAATAAGAATACTAATTTTTTGCATTTATTTATTTTTAATACAAATTTACAAAAAAAATAAAAATTCGAGTTTGTATGTTTACAAATATTAAACCAAATTTATAAATTTTTATACAAAAACATAATTAATAAAATCCTTTACTGATTTTGCAAATATTAAAAATATTAAACGTCTTTTTTGTACTTTTGTTTTTTTATTTAAAATCGATATGGAAGAACCAATAGACGAATTTTCAAGAGAATCAAAAAATGAACTGCCACAAAAACCTACTCAGGTACTTAAATTTCTTTGCATTCTTACTTTTATTTGGAGTGGATTAGGCATTTTTCAGAACTTAACCTATACATTGTTTTTTGAAGAAATAAAAGAGATGATTAAACTTACTAAGCTACCTGCGGATTATGAAGCAATTAAGCAAGGTGTTGAAGAACTTTTAAGAGGAGGAAGATGGTTTTTCTTTAGTGGAATGATTTTAAACATCTCATCCGTTTATGGAGCTATACTAATGATGAAAATGAAAAAGCAAGGATTTCATTTTTATACCATTGCCCAGATTATAATGTTAATGCTACCCATGATTTATATTAAAGGAATGAGTTTTTCTGGCTTTAATTTTTTTATAACAAGCAGCTTTATAGCAATGTATGCTATTCAAATTAAAACATTCGAAATACGAAAAAGCAGTTTGGATTAAAAAAAAACATAAAAATTCAATTTTTTAATTGAATTTCAGCTAGATATCAAAGTTTATTTATATAATAGGCTTAGGTATAAATTAAAATTTACCTCCCAAAACAGCTGTTTTCTTATATGATTGTGTATTCCCTTTCAGGTCAAAAACTTCAACATAAACGATATAAATCCCAATTAATGCCTTTTGATTAGCATCATCTATTCCATTCCACATAAAACCACCTTCAGTTCCTAATAATTCGTTTTTAATCAGTTGTTTTATAAATTTTCCTTTAGCATCAAAAATACTAACATTAGCAATATATCCTGATGTAGCAAATTTATAACCAATGTTTAAAACATCATTATACCCATCATTATCAGGAGAAAATATTTCGGGGAAAATAGTTATTGGATCTTCAAGATATAAAAATTTACTATACTGAGAATTTTGAAAAGTAGGTGTAGCAAAACCAACCGATTGTGCTGCAGAATGCCAGTTTTGCTTATCCTGCGATAATTTTTCTGAATTGATTCTTTCCAGTGAAACTCCATCAACTATTGTTAATAAAGGGAAATGCATACTTTCTTCATAATCAAATCTATCAATTACACTTGAATCTGAAAGTGAGATTACAATCACACCCATGTCATTATTAAAAGAAGGCAAAGAATTCATCCTGATAAAGTTAAATGGAAATTCGGTATTGTATTGTTGTTTTACTTTTTCGGGATTAGTTGTAAGCACCATGTATTCTTTTGAAAACAATGTACCACAATCATCTGATATTGGAGACATTGATTTTAACTTATTTGTATTCGGGTCTAAACTTGAAATGAATAATTTGCTTAAATCAATATTTTTATTGGAGCGATTAAAAATTTCTACAAAATCAACACCATCATCTTTAGGATTAAATAGTATCTCATTAATAACAACATCATTAGCTTGAGATACGATTGGAAATGCAAATTTCCCACCAGAATTTATTGCTGTAAAATTTCCTGCACAATCTGTAAGTGTATCAATTATATTTAAAGTGTATACCAATTGATTTTGAATAGAATCGTTAAAGATTAAAACTACTGTATTTAACTCATTAGAAGCAGTAACGATGCTATTAATCGTCAAATTATTGTTAACCTGATAAACAGAACTTTTCCCTAAATTGTCAGGATTCATTTTTTCGCTAAAGCTTACTTTAATCGAGTATTTATTCAAAACACAAATCCTTATAATAGCTGGTGGAATTAAATCCGGATTTGTAGAAAAAACAGAATTTATTTTACCTGGTGTTCCTCCCTTTAAATCAACAGATGCTCTCCAATTGCTTGATTCACCGCATGGATTATCCGGATCTATCTGTTCTAAAGACCATCCACCCTCTTGCTTACTAACATCATTATACCAGATTTTGTTATAATTTACATTGTGAATTGTTTTTCCATTGGCATCAGCTAATGTAATGGAGGTTTCATTATTAATTGTAAAACTCGAGAATCCATATATATTTGAACAAAAAGAGCTTAATGCATTAATGTTAGTGTTTGAAGTTAATACTAAAAAGCTATCAGGCAAAATGCTTATATTGCCAATATTTAAAAAAGGAGCATCATCTTTAAGTTTGATTTTCCAGTTATTAAGATTAATTGGTAAATTTGACCGATTGTATATTTCTACATAATCTGCTTCGGGTAATGAGGGTGAAGTTGGATTTTGGTCTGTCATTATCTCATTAATAACAATATCAAATAGTTTTGACTCATAATAAGAAAAACTTTTACTAATTGGAAGCATTACATTTCCTTTTAAATCAGTTACATTTGAAATATTAATCTGATAATTTGTATTCGAAATAAAATTCTGAGCAAAGTTAAGATGAATCAATGATTTGTTTGTTAAATCCTTAACTGCTGAAATTGGATTTCCAATACCATTATTTACCAGATAATTCATAATATCTTGCGAAGCTATTTCATCAACTTCTTCAGAAAAATGAACATCTAAGCTATTAATATTATTTACTAAAACAGAATTAACAGTAGGTGCAATATTATCAATAACCATATTTCCAATATTGACATCATCAAAATAATAAAGATTGTATCTTGAGGCTGTTGCATACTGACAATAAAAACCAAAATAACTGGAAGATGCTATACTATTGTCAATAAAAGAATTACCTTCAGTAACAAATGCAGTACCACCTGTTTTATCTGAGAGTATATTCCAGTCTCCATTATTATTATGGGTAATTTTTAACCTTACTTTTAAAGAAGTTGAACTTGTAAAAGATGTGGAACCTGTAAAAAGTAATGTTGAAATACCAGCTTGTTTTTTATAAAAGCTTATATTATTATTTCCACTAGCCTGACCAATATGAATGTAATAAGCATTTGCAGCATTCGATAAATTTAAATCATCAGAGGCTAAATAAACTCTTACAAAATTAGTTGAAGATGGTCCAAATTTCAAATCAATTAAAAAATTCCATTCAGTACTATCAATCATAGTATTTATTGTACTTAAATAAATTTTTGAGGAAGCTATTTGCGGACCATTACTACGAAGTTGAAAATTATCAACAACAAAACTGGTATCATTACCATTCCATGTTGGATTTTGAGTAAAATCTCCATCACTGAAATTTTCAATTACTTGTGAAAAAACTATGCAGGGAAATAAGAAAATAAGAATAATTAACTTCTTCATTGGAACTATTTTAAGAACTAAGTTTTTAATAATAGGCAAACCTACACAAAATTTTCGAAAAACAGGCTTAAAATAAAAAAAAATTCGTAGGTTTGAACTCTTTTTTAAATTTAATAAATAAATGTTGAAAATATCAGTTGTAGGAGTTACCGGATTGGTTGGCAGTGTTATGCTAAAAGTATTAGAAGAAAGAGGATTTTCAAATATTGATTTTATACCAGTTGCTTCAGAAAAATCAATAGGTAAAGAAGTGGATTTTTGTGAAAAAAAGTATAAAATAATAAGTGCTGAAGCTGCTATTGCAAAAAAACCAGATATTGCTATTTTTTCAGCTGGAGCTGAAGTTTCTTTACAACTTGCACCTAAATTTGCTGAAACAGGTTGCTTTGTGATAGATAACTCTTCTGCATGGCGAATGTTCCAAAGAATACCGTTGGTAGTTCCCGAAATAAATGCAGATAAAATTAATGCTGAAACTAAAATTATTGCAAATCCTAATTGCTCTACTATTCAAATGGTAATGGCATTAGCACCATTACATAAGATTTATAAAATCAGCAGATTGGTTGTATCAACTTATCAATCTGTTACCGGTACTGGAATTAAAGCAGTTCAACAATTGGAAAATGAAAGCAAAGGACTTGAAGCAATTAAAGCCTATCCATATCAAATTTACAGAAATTTATTTCCACATGGAGGGGTTTTCCTGCCAAACGGCAATACTTCCGAAGAACAAAAACTAAACAAGGAAACATGTAAAATACTCTCTGATTATAGTTTGAGAATTACATCGACAGTTGTGAGGGTTCCAGTTACCGGAGGACATTCAATGGCCATTAATATCGAATTTTTAAATAATTATAAGATTGATAATATTATTAAACTTCTCAATGATATGCCAGGCGTTACTATTATGGATGATATTGAGCATAATATCTATCCTATGCCATTATTTTCTGAAGGAAAAGATGATGTTTTTGTTGGAAGAATCCGCAGAGACGAATCAAATCCAAACTCATTGAATATATGGGTAGTTGCAGATAATTTACGAAAAGGCGCTGCCACTAATGCTGTTCAGATTGCCCAGTATTTAATTGATAATAAGTTAGTAAAAGCCTGAAAACAATTCAATAATTGGCAGATAATTTTTTGGAAAAGTATATAGAAAAGTTATTTTGGGCCAGAGACAAAAGTTGGGAATTAAAGGAAAAAATGTTAGATTTGCAATAAAAAAGCAAATAGAATCGAAACAATAAATATACAACTGCTGCATCAATTATTTCCATCAGAATTAATGGATTATTTTGATATTTCAAATTATGAGGTTTTAGGTGATATTCATTCCAAACAAGAGTTTTGGGTAATTGAATTTACAGAAAAGAATGAACTTCCAACGGGTTATAATCCAAATGAATATGAGTCTAAAGGATTTATGCAAAGCAAACTAATACAAGACTTTCCATTGAGAGGTAAAGCCGTATTTTTAAGAGTAAAAAAGCGAAGATGGCGGCATAAAATTACTGGAACCATAATAAAACGCGATTATTCGTTTATCTCAGAAGGATCTAAATTTAACGTGAATTATGGATTAGAACTAACATTAAACTGTTGAAAACAAAATAGATATTCTTAAAAACAATAGGACTCAAGTATTAATTTGGTATTGCTAAACAAAAAAACTTAAGTCCTATGTTATTAACAGATACAAAATTAATACAAATTTTTTGTGATTGTGATGATTTTTGCATTTTTTTTGAACAATGGCAAAAAAGTAAAATGATAGAAATGGCATCAAGCCAACGAAAGCCCACAAGGGAAACAGGTCTTCATTTAAGTGAATGTATATGTTTTATGATTCTATATCATTTATCAGGAATAAAATGTTTTCAATATTATTATCAGGATCTAGTGATCAAAGAAATGAAGGAATATTTCCCCAATCTTCCATGTTATGAGCGTTTTGTTCAATTAATTCCAAGAACAACCTTGGCTTTGTTTATGTTTACCAATACTTTTCGCATTGGTCAATCACTTGGATGCTATTATGCAGATTCCAAAAAGTTACCAGTTGCAACAATCTTCGTATCAAAAGCAATAAGGTATTCAGAGGAATAGCCTGTCGCAGTAAAAGTTCAACAGGATGGTTTTATGGTCTTAAATTATTTCTGGTAATCAATGCGTATGGGGAAGTTATGCAATGCATGATAACTCCCGCTAGTATTGCAGATAATAATTTTGAAATGATGAAAAAAATATTCAAAAATATAAAGGGTTATGTATTTGCTGATAAAGGATTTTTATCAAAAATAGCTTTTGAACATTTTTATCATCTGGGATTGAAAATTGTAACGACAATACGTAAAAACATGAAAAACAAACTTATGCCTATGTATGAAAAACTTTGTCGAATGAAAAGAGGTGTAATAGAATCCGTTAATGATATTTTGATGACTATCTGTGATATAGATCATACCAGACATCGTAGCCCTATTAATGCTATTGCACATGCTTATGCCGGTGTTGCCGCTTATACTTATTTGGATCAACTTCCTTCAATTTTTGTTAACAGATCGAAATCTTTTAATCAATAATTCACGTTATTTTTAAAAAAAATCTAAGACAAATATCTCAGAAATAATTAACTTTGCCACTAGTTCAAAAATCTGGTTTAAAATTAGAGGGAATTCTTATGAAAAACACTAAATTCATTACAGTCCTTGTTATCATACTTTTTGCGAATGAAAGGGCAAATGCACAATTTGAATCACAATTCCGGGGCATCAAACGCGATGGGGTTTATAACGAAACTGGACTCCTCAAAACATGGCCGGCAGAAGGTCCAAACATCCTCTGGCATTTTGATGAACTAGGCAAAGGTTTTACTTCTGCAGTTGTTTACAAAGATATGATCATTAGCTCAGGTATGATTGATGCTACCGGCTATGTTTTTGCACTTGGCCTGAATGGAAAGCTGATCTGGAAAACTGCTTACGGCACTGAGTGGACCGAATCCTGGCCGGGATGCAGATCGACCCCAACTGTTTTTGACAATAAGATATACGTAAGTACCAGCTTCGGAAAGGCTGTCTGTATAAATGTTGCAGATGGAAAAATTCTGTGGAGTTTGGATATGAATAAAGACTTCGCTGCCCAGCCACCTAAATGGGGCATCGTTGAATCTCCTTTGATAGTGGACGATAAGGTCATTTTTACGACCGGTGGCAAAGAAAAAAATATAGTAGCATTGAACCGTCTGGATGGAAAAACCGTCTGGACTTCTGCAGGTGCCGGTGAACTAACCGCCTATTGCTCCCCATTGCTGATCAAACACAATGGGAAAAGCATCATATGTACCTTAACCGCTAATTCTGTGCTTGGAATTGAAGCCATAACGGGCAAAGTATTGTGGACCTATCCAAAAAAGAACACATGGTCAGTACATGCCAATACGCCTCTTTATTACGACGGACAGATTTATGTTGTCAGCGGCTATGGTTCCGGTGGTATTATGCTGAAACTATCTGAGGACGGGAATACCGTTACAGAAGTATGGACCAATACCAGTCTCGATAATCAGATGGGGGGTGTAGTATTGCTAAATGGTAATTTATACGGTTCGGGTCAGAATACCAAAACCTGGCAATGCCTTGATTGGAAGACCGGAATCCTGAAATACGAAACCAATGCCATTGGAAAAGGGGTTACCATCGCCAATGACGGATTGTTGTATTGTTATAACGACAAAGGTGACCTTGCCCTTGTGAAACCTGGCGAAACTGCTTTTGAAATCATCAGCAAAATAAAAATTACGCTGGGTTCCGATTACCATTGGGCACACCCCGTCATTAAAGATAAAATTTTATACCTGCGTCATGGCAATGTCATGATTGCATATTCATTGGCGGCAGAATAACAGTTATGCAAGGGAAAAGTACAGGAAAATTGATATTGATTTTTCTTGCTTTAACAGGCATTACTGTTTTTGTATTGTGGATAGTTTATAACCCTGTTAAAGATTTAAAAGTCAGTGTTCCGGGTCAGGACCACAGACCCCCGCATTCATCTGATAGCAATACTGTGATTCATATTGGGGAAAGTTATACATTTCTCAAAGAAATTACTTCTCCGCTTAGCGGGAAATGGCCTCATTTCCGTGGTGCTGATTATGATAACATCAATAAAGAAAAAATAAAGCTCATCGAAGGTTTTGGAAAAGCAGGACCGAAAATCCTGTGGAAAACGGATATGGGTGAAGGCCATGCTGCTGCTGCCATATATAATGGGAAGGTTTATGTGCTGGATTACAACGAAGCCAAAAAGGCAGATGTGTTGAAATGTTTATCACTGGAGACAGGAGAAGCATTGTGGCGAAGATCTTATAGCGTGCATATCAAACGCAACCATGGAATTTCGAGAACCATACCTGCAGTAACAGATAAATATATTGTAAGTATTGGACCCAGAGGTCATGTAATGTGTTTGAGTACTGAAAAAGGGGATATGCTTTGGGGAATTGATCTGGAGAAAGAGTATGCTGCAGAAATCCCCTTTTGGAATACCGGACAATGTCCTTTGATTGAGAATGGGATTGCAATCATCGCTCCAGGTGGAAGTTCGCTGATGATAGGAGTTGATTGTGCAACAGGAAAAACGGTATGGAAAACTCCCAATCCTGACCAATGGAAAATGTCTCATTCTTCCATCATGCCCATGATTTTTAAAGGTAAAAAAGTGTATGTGTATTCTGCCATTGGAGGAATCTGCGGGATTTCGGCCGAGGGTAAGGATGCCGGAAGTCTTTTATGGAAGTGCAGTGAATTTGGACCAAACGTTGTAGCTCCTTCTCCACTTATATTGAATGATGGTAAAGTGCTGATCACTGCAGGTTATGGGGTTGGATCAATATTGTTACAGTTGATTGCCAATGGTGAAGGGTTTAATGTTAATGTGTTGCAAAAATATTTGCCTACAGAGGGCATCGCTTCTGAGCAACAAACTCCCATTTTTTACAAAGGATTTATTTTCACCATACTTCCAAAAGACGCAGGTGGTTTGAGGGATCAGTTTGTCTGTTGTAATCCTGCTGACTGTAAAAAAATACTATGGAGTAGTGGAAACAATGCACGTTTTGGGTTGGGACCTTATATTGTAGCTGATGGAAAGTT
>CAZYEM010000103.1:0-13218 GCA_964646395.1 uncultured Bacteroides sp. | reverse complement strand
TATATTGTTGGTTTTAATTAATCTGCCAGATTTGTGATTAAAAGTTCCTATGGAATATGATTTGTTGCTGGAACTTGCAGATAAAAATCTGGCAGATCTGATATTAATTTGTTTTATTATAGATACCGTTTTTGTATTTTAGTTGTAATTATTTTAGCAGGAGTGCGGCTTGGAGCCTCACTCCTACTCTTGATTTTTGCATGCTATACCTGTTGATCGGTGTCTTCGTCAGCTTTTGCATTTCTGCCTTTGCGTTGAGCAAGGATGATATTGTATTTATCTATCAATTCGTTAATTTTTAATACAAAATCCTTGTAGTTTGCTTCTCCGTTTATTTCAATTAAGGCTTCTATCCGCTTTATAATGACTTTAAAAGCAACATCAACCTCTATTTTTGACTGCTTCATCCGAAGCTGGGTTTTTGCCGATTCGTCGTCAATACGGTTAAAATAAAGAGTATTGAAATAATCGTTGTTTTTCTTAAGTTCGACCAGCCAGGGATTGATGCCTATCAAACTACAATCAGCATCATACTTCGATTGCAAGTCGGTAATAAACTTGGTAATGAGTGTAGTTTCTTCCTCATACGTTCTTTTGGTGATATTGCCATAATGGTTCAAAACTTCGGTGTCGATTTTGATGGCAGCTGTGCGGATACCGGGTGTAAAATGACGGGTTGCTGATAGTATAGCATCTGTAATCCCCCTGAAAGTATTATCCCTTATTGCATCGGCATCAGCCAATTCGTCGGTTATTACACTTTTGCGGAGCGGTTCTATCGCTTCAGCTTCTTTCTCAATTTGGGTTTCATAAATGCCAAATTGTGTTTCAACATTCAAACTGACAGGTGTTATATCAGTAATGATTTTTCTTACACCCTGATGAAAATTCAGGTGTTCATTGTTTCGAAAACTTCTAAGATCAGATTTTTTGATAGTCATAGTGTTAAATTTAAAAGTGTTATTTAGTGATTGAATAGTTCCCTTTTGAATTAAATATGTAATTGTATGTTTGAAATATTTCCTGATTTCCGGGTTTTGAGCCGTCGGTCGAAAACAAGCTTGCCCGGGTTTCGGACGCGCTGCCGTCGACCGAAAAGTGAACAGTACGGGTTTCGGACGCTCTGTTTTCGATCGAAAAGTGAACGATACGGGTTTCGGACACCTTGTTTTCGGTCGGGTTCTTAAGTTCCGAACCTTCGGACGTATTGCCGCTGTTTTGCTGGATATAATTAGGCTGATTCATTTGTAGTTACGGGTTTCTGTGTTTGATTTCGTTATTACAGATCAGTTTGGTTCAGCAGTAAAATTGAAGAAAATAATCGGATTCGGATATAAAGATGCTATTTTTTTGCAGGGTTCAGCGTTTTGCTTTCGATATTTTTTTATTTCTTTCATAGTTGTAAAATCTTATAATTCATACTAATCGGGATTTCAAAAAATTGCTTTTTCTTCGTTGAACTTCAATTTTAAAAATCCTCATTTACAATAGTAAATTGCGGTTTTTAAAATCTTATTCGCCTCAAAAAATCTAATTTTTAGAACCCCTTTACTATTGATTGAAGCCACAAATGTAAACAATATAATGGACTGTAGTTAGAATATTTGGGAATATTTTCAAAATTCAATAATACAAACTGAATATAATTACTTGTTTTTAATATTAACTCCATTTGGAACAAATTGCGTTGCATCGCCTCCGTTGCTTTCAATTTCTCTGATAATAGATGAAGAAAGCGAAGTATGTTCGGGTAGCGAAAGCAAAAATATGGTTTCTATTTCGGGATATAATTGCTTGTTAACTTGTCCTACCTTTCGTTCAAATTCAAAATCGGCAGAAGTACGCAAGCCTCTGAGCAGGTATTTTGCTTTAACTTGCTTACAAAAATCAATGGTTAAGCCACTGTATTCAGCAACTTCTACCGTCGGGAAATCCATAAAGACCGTTTTAATCCATTCCACTCTTTTTTCTAATGGATAATAACCGGATTTGTCGGCATTTTTTCCGATGGCAACTATTATTTTGTCGAACATAGGCACGGCACGTTTTATAATTGATTCGTGTCCAACAGTAATAGGATCAAAAGATCCTGGGAAAACAGCTATTTTCATTTTTGAATATTAGTTTAATTTAAGTTTAGTGTTTAATGGTTTTAAATTTTTGCAGTAAAATTAATTAATTTAAAACGACAAAGATAAAAATTATAATTAATGACAACTCTTTTTTCTCAAAAATACTGTAAACATTACTGTTTATGAATAGTTTTTTCTTTGTAAATCATCATTATTTGTTAAAATGAGTATTAAATGATTTAAAATTAAACAAATGAATGCTGTAGATATTGGAAAATTTATTAATTTTGAACCCCTTTTGCAAAAATATTCATTTCGTATTTTGCAAAAGAGGTATTTGCATAGTTTGTAATTGCTTTTTAATACTGAAAATTATTTGTAAATCAGATTAATAAATTTCCGATTAACTATATAACTACTAAGATGCAACTATATTTTTATAAAAAATCTAACAATTTATTTTTTAAAAAAATGAAAGTAACAAAACAACTACTCATTTCCCTTCTACTATTAATTACATCAATCCTTAACGCACAAGATCATGCAATTCAACCCAGAATAGTAGGGCATGGGGTGTTTTTGGGAGAAACTCCTCCTTTAAGAAATCTTCCATCATTAACTCCCGAAGAGGTTGAATTTATGAAGGAAAAAGCATTTAAAAAGGCTGCCCGTAAAGTTATAAAGCCACGTGAATATCCGTATGCTGCAAGTGCATTACCAAAAGGTAACGATGAAATCTGGCAAAAAACAATGGGCGAAACCTCTATGTTGAGAGCACCGCTAGTAAATTTTGAAGGACAAACAACATCTTCCTTCCCACCTGATTGCAACGGAACAGTAGGTCCAAATCATTATATGCAGACCGTAAATACAACCTATGCCATTTACAATAAAAGCGGAACATTGTTGGCTGGTCCAACCAATATGAATCTGTTATTCAATGGAGTTTCCGGAACAAGTTGCAATGATGGGGATCCCTTGGTGCAATATGATGAACAGGCACAAAGATGGATTGCTGTTGAATTCTCTTTATGCGGAACAAATGATTTGATGCTGGTTGCAGTTTCTTCATCAAGCGATCCTACCGGAACTTGGTATGCCTATTCTTTTGATGTTGCCGATACTCCCGATTATGAAAAAATAGGGGTGTGGCAGGATGGCTATTATATGGGAACAAATACCAGTTCGGGTAATGATATTTATGTTTTTGAGCGTTCGCAGATGCTTATCGGAGGAGCAAGTCCAAAGATGGTAGCCTTCGATAATGCCTGGAGACCTTCAACCGGATTTTTATGTGTTCCGCCGCTTGATAATGATGGGGCTTTTGCACCTGCAGGCACTCCCGGTTTATTTATCGCATTCAATGATGATGCTGTGGGCGGAGGTACTGATCAGCTGTGGATATATGAGTTGGCAGTCAACTGGACAACTCCTGCCAATTCAACATTTGTAAGATCACAACAAATTGCAGTAACAGCATTCGATAGCCAGTTTGATGCAAACTGGGATGACATTACCCAACCTGGTACTCAGAAACTGGATGGCGTTCCGCAAGTAATTATGAATGCACCTCAATACCGTAATTTCGGAACCTATCAAACGATAGTTTGCTGCCATACAGTGGATGTTAACGGAAGCAATCAGGCAGGAATACGCTGGTACGAATTAAGGAAAACAACCGGAAGCTGGAGTGTCCGTCAATCAGGAACTTATGCCCCAGATGCTAATTCACGCTGGATGGGAAGTATCATGCTAAATGGAAGTGGAAAAATCGGGCTGGCTTATTCAATTGCCAGTTCTACCGTTTATCCGGGTATTCGCTATTGCGGACAATCAGCTTCTGCTTATACCAATGCAACAGGTATTATGGATATTCCCGAAGAAATAATTCAAACAGGAACAGTTTCCCAAACAACCTATAACCGTTGGGGCGATTATGCTCTTTTATCGGTTGATCCAACAGATGATCAGACTTTCTGGTTTACTTCGGAATATGTAAAGTCGGGCGGAACACTAAAAGGTACAAAGATAGCTTCTTTCAGGTTTGGAAATAATCCGCTGGTTACAACAACTGCTGCAACTTCAGTTACAGCTACAACAGCTACATTAAACGGAACTGTAAATCCAAACGGATTATCAACAACATATTACTTTCAATGGGGAACATCAACATCTTATGGTAATTTGACAACATCAACATCGGCTGGTTCTGCAACTTCAACATTTCCGGTAACAGCAAATATAACGGGACTCATACCCGGCACTCCTTATCATTTCAGATTGGTAGCCGTAAACAGCGATGGAACAACCAATGGAAATAATTTTACTTTTACTACCGGTGCAGCAACTGTAACTACAGCAACTATTTCGTCAATAACTTCAACCACTGCTGTTTCAGGGGGTAATGTAGTAAGTGATGGAGGCTTAAGTGTTACTGCAAGAGGTGTCTGCTGGAATACTTCTGCAAATCCTACCATTGCAAACAGTAAAACTACAAATGGAAGCGGAACGGGCAGTTTTAGCAGTTCAATCACAGGTTTATCAGCTAACACTCCTTATTTTTTAAGAGCTTATGCTACAAATTCAGCGGGTACTTTTTATGGTAATGAGTTAACATTCACAACCTCCTGCGGTACAATAACCACTTTCCCTTATGTTGAAAATTTTGCAACTTCAACTATTCCTGCTTGCTATACCTTTCAAAATACAGGTTATGGAATTACAAATTTATGGACTTCTTCTTCCACAAATAATGCCGGAGGTACTGCTTATGAAATGAATGCAACCTGGCAAAATATAAACCCCGGAACAAGCAGAATGATAATAACACCAATAAATACTTTAAATGTAACTCAGTTAAACCTGAGTTTTAAACATTTCTTTGATGATTACGGATCGGGATGTAATATAAAGATACAAACTTCAAATGATTTAAGCACATGGACAGATGCGGGCTGGATTTATTCATCAGGTGTTGGCAATATTGGTCCGGCAACCGTTAATCTTTCAATTACACAAAATCTTAATAATGCAACAACCTATATTGCATTTGTTTTAGATGGAAATCTCTATCAGCTGGATTACTGGTTTATTGATGATATTACGATTACAACCGTTCAGGCAGTTACGGCAACTATGAATGTTTCAGCTACAACATTACCCTCTTTTGGTAATGTAAATCAGAATTACAGCTCTTCAAAGCAATATTTCGGTGTTTCAGGAAGTGGATTAACTGGAAACATCACAATTACAGCACCAACTGGTTTTTTAGTAGCTAAAAATTGCAATGATACATTTTCCTCAGTCATTTCAATAAGTCCTGTTTCCGGGAATGTTCCTTATACAAGGGTTTGGGTTAAATATAATCCGTCAGTTCTGGGAAACTCAAGTGGAAATATTACAGTTGCAACAACTGGCGTTACTTCCAAAACTGTTGCTGTAAGCGGAACTTGTGTTTCAAGTGCAATTCCTTCAAATTATTATATTACAGCAACAGGAAGTGGAGCTTCACTTAAGACCCAGTTACATAATATTATTAAAATACATACAAAACGTAGTTATACTAATTTATGGACAGATTTCCAGACAACAGACAAGAAATATAATGGAAAAGTCTGGGATATGTATAGCGATAAACCCTGTGATTCCAACTACGAATATACATTTATAACCAATCAATGCGGTACAATATCTAACGAAGGGACATGTTATAACCGTGAACATTCATTGCCAAATAGTTGGTGGGGTGGTAGTACAACAGATTCCATGTATTCCGATCTAAATACATTGGTTCCTACAGATGGATATGTAAATAATATGCGAAGCAATTATACTTTCGGAAAGGTAACAACACCCAGCTGGACATCAACGAATGGAAGTAAGAGAGGTCCTTGTTCCTATCCGGGTTACACAGGAACACAAGCTAATGTTTTTGAACCAATAGACGAATATAAAGGAGATTTTGCCCGTATTTTCCTATATATGGCAACCCGTTACGAAAGTAAAGTTGCAACTTGGATAACCGATGGAAACGCAAATGATTGTTTTAATGGAACAACTTTTCCTGCTTTTGAAACATGGCAAATCAATTTATTAATGGAATGGCATAATAATGATCCGGTTAGTCAAAAAGAAATTAACAGGAATAATGCTGTTTACAGTATTCAGGGAAACCGGAATCCATTTATTGATTATCCTGGATATGTTGCCTTGATATGGCAATCAACGCCATTGGTAAATACATCACCGGCAACCAATGTAACTGCTAATACTGTAACATGTAATGGTACAATACTTTCTCAGGGCAGTACTTCAATCACCGAAAGTGGTATTGTTTATTCATTAACTCCTAATCCTGTGATAGGAGGGGTTGGTGTAATAAAAGTAAATACATCACCTTTAATCAGTACAGGTAATTACAGTATAAATATCAGTGGATTAATTCCAACTGCAACTTATTATGCCAGAGCTTTTGCCATTAATACAATTGGAACTACTTATGGTAATGATATAATGTTTGTTACTGACGATGGATTGCCTCTCATTTCAACCGATTCTGTATTATATATCACTTCAAATTCTGCTCAGGTTCATTGCAATATGTTGTACAATAATTACTCTCCAATGCAATTTACAGGTGTCGTTTATTCAACATTACCAAATCCTATGTCGGGTAATCCGAATGTAACAACTGCATCAACAAATCCAGCAGATACAAGTGGAGTTTTTACTGTAAATCTGATAAACTTATCACCGGCTACTACTTATTATGTTAAAGCATACGCTTCAAACGGTATAGGTGTAACTTATGGTAATGAAATATTATTTAATACTTTATCATGTGTTGCAATACCAATGCCTTATACTCAGGATTTTGAAACCACATTTCCTCCGATTGGCTGGACTGTATATAATCCGGATGCTGGAAAAACCTGGCAAAATAAATATACTGGAGGAAGCAAAAGTGGAGATAGTTCAGCTTATATAAATTATTACAGTTATTCTGCTTACCCACAAACCGATGATTTGATTTCACCTTCATTTGATTTAATTGGTGCTTCAAATCCAAAATTGTTTTTTAAAGTTGCTTACAGATATTATTCATCTTCAAGTACCGATTCTTTACGAATATTTTATTCAACAGATTGTGGAAATACATATAACCCAATTCCGATTTATAATAAAGGTGGAGCTGAACTTTCAACTGGTGGGTCTTCTATTTCTCAGTTTACACCCACTGTTTCATCAGATTGGCGAGGCGAAGTTGTTAATTTAAATTATTTAATTGGTAATAACGTTAAATTCAAATTTCAAGCTGTAAATGATTATGGTAATAATTTATATATTGACGATATTTATATTAGTGCCAATGGACTTATGCCTCCAACTGCATTTACTTATCCTGCAACAGTATTAAATTCAGATACAGTAATTTTATATGGAAAAGTAAACCCAAACAATTCTACAACAAATGTTCAGTTTGAATATGGAAGTACAACATCTTATGGAACAACAATTAATGCATTTCCAAATATTATTTCCGGTGATACAGATTTAAATGTTTATGCTTATGTTGTTGGATTACCTTTAAGTTCTGCTTTTAATTACAGAGTTGTTGCAACTAATTCGATGGGAATTTCTTATGGTAATAATATAACTTTCAATACTCCATGTGCAACTTTTAATCTTCCGGTAATTGAGAACTTTAACAATCCAACTCGACCAAATTGCTGGACTGTTCAGAATACTTCAGGATTAACAGATAAATGGACGATAAGTGCAACCACAAATGCCGGAGGAAGTGCTTACGAATTAAAATCAACTTATCAGTTGCTGAATGGAACTACACGGTTTGTATCGCCTCCCTTTAATTCTTCAGGAAGATCGATATTAAAATTAACTTTCAAGCAGTTTTTTGATGATTATTTAACTTCAACAGCAACTAATTTTAAGATTCAAACCTCTTCAGATGCTATTAACTGGACTGATGAGAATTACAGTTTTACTTCGGGAATAGGTAATTTTGGACCAATAGAAACTGCTGTTACTATTTATAATAATCTGAATTCACCTACAACTTATATCGCCTTTGTGATTTCTGACAGTTTAGGCAAATATGATTACTGGTATATTGATGATATAAAAATTGAAGATTTTTTGCCTTTTGCCAATTTTAGTGCAAATAAGATTTATTCCTGTTTAAATGATTCAGTTACTTTTACTAACACATCAACAGGGAATGGAATTGTTTCCTATTTATGGAATTTTGGTAATGGAGCTATTCCTCAAACTGCAACAGGAATTGGACCTCATACTGTAAAATATGGTATTTCAGGTTTGAAAACAATTAGCTTAACATTGAACGGTCAATATGTTACTACGAAATCCAATTATATCAATGTTCAGGAAAATTCTAACGGTGGTTTTATCAGTGGAAATGGAAGTATATGTGTAAATAATTCGACCGGCACTTTGGTTCTGACTAATTACAACGGTAATATTTTAAAATGGGAAAAACGATATAATAGTGGAAATTGGATTGATATTGCAAATACTTCAGTATCCTATTCTGAAATTCTGTCAACTGCAGGAAATTGGGAATTCAGGGTTTTAGTTGGAAGTACAGGATGTAATACAAGCTATTCTGATATTTTTAATGTTGTTGTTTCGCAAAATCCGATTGCTGGAAATATTTTTGCCTTACCTTCATCAATTTGCTCCGGAGAAACCAGTTTGCTTACAATGGATAGTTATGTTGGTGCAATACAATGGCAACAATCGCCGGATGGTGTTAATAATTGGGTTAATATTAATGGTGCAATCAGCCAAGCGTTTAATACAGAACCTTTGTTTTCAACGGGTTATTTTAAAGCAGTTACCAGTAATGGGGTTTGTACTACTGCTAATTCAAATATTATATCAGTTTCAATTTTACCATCACCAGTTTCGGGAATAGCATCAGCAACACAGAATTCATTTTGTTCCGGAGGTTCCACCAATATTACTCTTAGTAATTATTCAGGTTCAATACAATGGGAGGAGAGTTCAGACAGTCTGATTTGGAATAATGTTACAGCTGGTAGCGGATCAACTTCTGCAACATACTCAACTGCAACATTAAGTCAGTCGAGATATTACCGTGCAAAAGTAAGTACTTTAAATTGTGTTTCTTATTCCAATGCCGTTAAGATAAATGTATTTCCACTTGCAGTGGGTGGAACAGTTGCTGTTAATGGATCTCCAATGTGTGGTGGAAATTCAGCAACCTTAACACTTAATAATTCTGTGGGAATGATACAGTGGATACAATCACCTACCGGAACAGGAAACTGGACAGATGTAACAACTGGAAGTGGTTATAATACCAATGTTTATATAACCGCTCCTCTCTCAGTTTCTACTTATTACAGAGCCAGATTAACCAGTGGAAACTGCCCCCTTGTTTATTCTCCGATTAGTAATGTAATAGTTTATCCTCAGGTTATAGGAGGAACTGCAACTGCAAATACCGATATTTGTATTGGTAACTCAACAACTATTTCACTTAATGGAAGTTATGGTAATATTATATGGCAACAAACGAATGATACATCAGCAGTTTGGATAAATGCGATTGGAGGAATTGGAAATACAAGCCCGAATTATATTACACCTGATTTAACGACAACTGTTTTTTATCGTGCAAAATTAAGTGGAAGTTTATGCCAGGATGCTTTTTCCAATATTATTTCAATAAACATAAATAATCCTTCTCTTGCTGGTGAAGTTACTGCAGCTCAAAGTGTTCTTTGTGAAGGGTCATCGGCAGCATTGAATGTAAATGGCTATCAGGGAAACATACAATGGCAGCAATCATCGAATGGTATTGATAACTGGATTGATGTAAACACTGGTATCGGATTTAATTCTTCCGGTTTTACTACAAATGCGTTAAGTTCTGGTATTTTCTATCGAACAAAAGTAACAAATGGAGGATGTCCTTCAGATTTTTCAGCTGCATTAGGGATTACTATTGATTTAATGCCTGTTGCGGGAAGTATTACTCCATTAAGTCAAAATATTTGTATTGGAAATAATACATCGGTTTCAATTATAAATTCATTTGGGAATATTCAATGGCAACAATCCGATGATGGTAGTAACGGATGGCTGAATGTTAGTGATGGAAGTGGATCAAATACAAATATTTATACAACTTCATCAATAATTTATGATAAATATTTCAGGGTAATTTTATCTAATGGCAGTTGTACTTCCATTAATTCAAATGTTGCCTCTGTAATTGTAGCTCCATTACCAAACGGAGGTATAGCATCTGTTGGTAATACAAATTTTTGTAGTGGTGGAAGCAGTTCTGTTACTCTTACCGGATATTCAGGAAGTATTCAATGGGAACAAAGCAGTGATAGTTTGCAATGGAGTGCTGTATCAGTTGGAAGTGGTTCTGCTAATGCAATTTATACAACACCATCTTTAACACAATCCACTTTTTACAGAGCCAGATTATTATTGGGTTCTTGTATTGCTTATTCAAATGTTGTTAAAGTTAATGTTTATCCATTTGCAATAGGGGGTACCGTTTCTGTAATTGGCTCACCAATGTGTTCTGGCAATTCTGCAACGCTCTCATTAAATGGTTCGATAGGAGAAATCCAATGGATTCAATCTGCAACTGGAGCTGGTAACTGGACTAATGTTACTACTGGCAGTGGTTTCAATACTTCTGTATTCTCTACGTCAAATTTAGCTTCAACTACTTATTTCAGAGCTAAGTTAACAAGTGGTTCTTGTCCTGTAGTATATTCTCCCATAAGTAATGTAGTTGTTTATTCTTATCCTGAAGGTGGAGTTGCAACAGCTTTAAAAACTGAGATATGTATAGGCGAGAATACTTCGGTTAGTTTAGTCGGACAATCAGGTTCCATATTATGGGAACAATCCAATGATAGTTTAATCTGGTCAGCGGTAAGCGGAGGAAATGGTATTTCTGCTACAACTTACACAACTCCTGTTTTAAACCAAAATCGTTTTTACAGAGCAAGACTTTCAAATGGAAGTTGTCCATTAGCTTATTCAAATATTGTTAAAATCAAAGTAAGTACTCCAGGTTTATCAGGAATTGCATCATTAACTGCAGATTCTTTATGTCAGGGGAGTTCTGCTAATTTAACATTAATTGATTATAATGGAAATATTCAATGGCAGCAGTCTATTGATGGCTCTAATAATTGGATTGATATTACGATGGGAAATGGTTTTAATTCCAATCTGTTTGTTTCAGAAATATTGTCTGATTCCCGGTATTTCAGAGCGAAAGTAACTAATGGAGGATGCGTAAGTGTATATTCAAATATTGAGTTTGTTCATATCGATAATATGCCTATTGCAGGAACTATAAGCACTCTTGAAGATTCTATCTGTAATTCTTCAATTGCTTTTTTAAATTTGGTTAACCAAACAGGAAATATTCAATGGCAGTCTTCCTCGGATGGGAATAATAATTGGATTGATTTAGCAAATGGAATTGGTCAGAATTATTCTCAGATATTAAGTAATTCATCTTATTTTAGAGCAAAAATTACCAATGGAGTTTGTCCGGAAGTTTATTCAAATATAGATTCAGTTTTTGTTAAAAACCAAGGAATTGCCGGAGAAGTTTCAGGTAGTAAATCAGTTTGTTTTGGTACTTCTACAGGATTACTCGGATTAAATAATTATGAAGGAAATATTTCTAAGTGGCAAAAATCCTTTAATTCAGGTGTTTGGATTGATATTTTATATACTGATACCGTTTATTCTGAGATTCCTGATTCTGCTGGAAACTGGATGTACAGAGCGGTTATTAAGAATTATCCTTGTCAGCCAATTTTTGCTGAAGCAGCTTCTGTTCAGGTATATGATATACTTGTTGGAGGGAATGTAAATGGAAGTAAAAGTTTATGTTTAGGAAATTCGACAGATACATTATTTGCAGAAAATTTTTATCCGCAAATAGGCAAATGGCAAAAACGATTAAATGAAGGAAACTGGATTGATATTGATAATGTTTCAGCAAAATTAATTGAAAATCCTTCTGAATCAGGTAAATGGGAATACAGAGTTGTCGTTTTTAATGGTATTTGCGATACTGTTTATTCATCAGTTGCGGTTCTGATTGTAAATCCTTTACCTGATATTAATGCAGGAGCTGATTTATCTGTTTGTAAAGGTGATAGTTTGGTGTTAATTGCCTCAGGAGGAGTAGTTTATCAATGGAGTCAAAGTGTTTCTCAAGGTATTTCATTTTTCCCTGATACAACAACTTTATATATGGTAATTGGAACTGATTCCAATAATTGTAGTAATTCTGACACTATTTCTGTAATTATTAAAAGTAAAATATTGCAGCTAAAAGTATTTCTACAAGGATTGTATGCTGGTAATGGATTGATGAATAATGCAATGAGTGAAATAAATTCACAATGGGGAAGTTTATATGCTGATAAACTAAATCTCGAATTAAGAGATACGCTTTATCCTTTTGAGGTAATAGATACATTATCAATTTTATTACCTGTAACAGGAACAGCAGATATTGAAATTCCATGTTCAAATAACTCCGTTTATTATTTGGTATTAAGAACTCGAAATCATCTGGAAACCTGGAGTTCACAGCCAGTTTCATTTGAAAATGATACTATTGTTTATGATTTTTCTAATGCAAAAAATAAAGCCTATGGAGATAATCAAAAACAAATTTCACAGGGTTTGTTTGCTATATTAGTTGGTGATGTAAATCAGGATGGAGTTGTTGATATTACTGATTTGGTTGATATGGACAGCGATATTATAAATGGAGCGATTGGTTATGTTGTTTATGATCTAAATGGTGATGGTATTGTAGATATTTCTGACTTAGTTGTTATTGATGAAAATCTGACTAATGGAGTTGTTGTTATAACTCCTTAATATACTGAGAAAAGTGGTTTGCATTTTCTATTTTAAAACTTAATTTTAAAGAATAATTATAGAGGGGTTCTGAAAATTAGATTTTTTGAGACGAATAAGATTTTAAAAGCCTAAGTCCTGGAGCAACTGAATGAGTTAAAAATTAAAGTTCAACGATGAAAAAGCAATTTTTAGAAGTCCAGTAAAGTTTGTCCGTTTT
>CAZYEM010000102.1:0-13416 GCA_964646395.1 uncultured Bacteroides sp. | reverse complement strand
GAATGTGATAACCTGCTTTTGTTTTGATAACATTAGAAACCTCATCGGGTTGTTTGAGATTAAAGGCTGCAGCTTCAAATTCGGGAAACATTTCGCCTCTGCCAAATAAACCCAATTCTCCGCCTTTTGTAGCAGAGCCTGGATCTTCCGAGTACAAAACTGCCAATGAAGCAAATTTTTCACCTTTAACAATTCGTTCTCTTAATTCAACCAATCTTTGTTTAATAACTTCCATTTCTTCCTTGCTTATTTCAGGCTGGCGTACAATATGACCAATCTCATATTCAGCATCTATTAAAGGAATGCTATCTATAGGAATTTCATTATAGAATTTTCTTACATCATTTGGTGTAACCTTTACAATTTCTGTAATATTACCTTCCATCATCTGAACAAGCATCTGATTGCGGATAATTTCCCTGAATTCATCTTTAAATTCTAAGGTTGATTTTTTGTAAAACTCTTCAAATTTATCTTTTGATCCGAATTGGGAAATATAATATCGCAAACGTCTGTCAAGTTCACTTTCAACCTGTTCATCACCAACCACAACGCTATCAAGTTTTGCTTGATTCAACATTAATTTATTGAATAGAATATTTTCTAAAATACTGCATTTATCAAAATCTCCACCTTTCAATGTACCCTGAATTCTCATCTGGTTATACTGAGTTTCGATATCAGATAGTTTTACAATATTTCCTCCAACAATAGCTACCACCTGGTCAATTATTTGATTTTGAGATTTTAGCGTATTAGCAAAGCATAGCGAAATTAACAGTATAAAAAACTTTATTTTATGCATAATTTTTATAATAAGTTGTTTTACAAACTCAAATTTTCTTTTTTTATTGTTTGTTTAATAAATTTTAAAATCATTATTTTTAGTTGCTTCATCAAAAACTTCTTTGTGCATTTTTTGTATTAATTCGAGTTTGCGTTTATTAATAATTATATTCCGGATATTATCTCTTTCAAAGCTTAATGGTGAGATACTTTCTCTTGTCTTAAAATCTTTGATATTAATTAAGTAATAAAAATTATCGTCTTTGGTTTCAATTGTTCTGTTGCTTTTTAAATAAGCCTCCTGATCGTAAGTTTCTATAGGTATTTCTTTTAGCAAATCATCAAACAAAAGCCATGCGTCATCATCAAGGTAAAAATTTACTGCATTTTCCGAACAAATATCAATCAATTGATTCTTAATATTTACATTCTCATTTTTACTGAAAAGCATATTTTTTATTTTTGCTTTTAATGGTGATTTTAATTCGAGTTTTACATAGTTTACCTTTATAATATTGTCTTTCAGCTGAAAATTATCTGAATTGGCATTGTAATAGTTTTGAATTTCCTGATCAGATACATTAGTGTCAAGTAATTGATTGATTAACTTGGATTCATAAGTGTATATAATTAATGAATTTTGGTAATCTTCAATTTGTTGTGTAAAATCTTTTTGTTCCGAATTTAAGTTCTTTTCAGCTTTATGTAGTACAATTTTTTGACGAACCCAATTGTTGATATAATTTTTAATTATAGTTGTGCTATCCATTTTGGAACTTCCTTTTGGCACAATTCCAATAATATCAGATTGATATAGTGTATTATCGAAAGCGGTTGCAATAATTTTTTCGTCATTTTTAGTTTTGCAGGCAACCATCAAAATTAGTAATACTGCGTATAAAAAAAGCTTTGTTACACCTGACATATTTTATTATTAAGATTTAAAGACCTGACATTTATAAGATGTCAGGTCTTTACTATGTAAATCATCAATTATTTTATAGAATTTAATACTTCTTTGTCAACAGTAAAAGAATATTTATTACGCAAAGATTTAAGCCATTCTTTTTCTAAATAATTTTGATAATCAGCAGTTACAATACCTTTTGCTTCCGTTAATGTTTTTTGCTCAGGTGTTATTATCTTATTTCCAAGTACTATTATTAGATTGTTTCCATCAGTAATAGTTTTTGAAATTCCAATCTGCCAATTAATCTGGTCAATAAATTTATTGTCGCCTTTTGAAAATTTGTCATATTTATATTCTACTGCTGCACTGTCTTTTGTAAGTTTAGCAATTAATTCATCAATTTTATTGAAATCGTAATTGTATTTTTTCTTATTTATTTTTTCAACAAATTTGCGAGCATCATTTTCTGTTACTTTCCCATGTTTAAATGTAAATATAACAGCATCTAAACGTTCTCCCCACATATAGTTAAGTGCATTTCTCTGATGAAATTCCTTAAGACCAACCGTATCTTTTATAGCTTTTGACCAAACATTTCTATCAGTTAAATCAAACAACAAAATACCATCGTGATATTCTTGCATTAATACTTTAAAGTCGTTGTTTTTTTCTTCCAATTTACTGTCAGCATATTTGAAAAGCAAATATTCCTGCCATTCTTTATAACGATTATTTACGTAAGATTCAATACTTTGAGTGGCAACTTTTTCTTGTTTTACAGCTAAAAATTCAGCAAAATCTGTTTGGGTATATGTTTTTTCACCAATACTGAACATTTTAGCGGTTAGCATTTTTGCTTCTTCTGTTTTCCAGGAGTTATTAAAAATGGAATCAGTAACTACTTTGTAAAAATCCTTAATGGTTTTTGTGTTTTCAGTGAATTTATATTCAACCTTTAATTTTGACAAAAAAGATTCCTTACTTTTGTTCGAACGTTCGTCTTTTGATACTTTTTGCTTGATGTCATTTTTCAACTCTTCAAAGCTTTTAACACCCTGTTTGTTAATTAATTTTAAAACGTGCCAGCCATATTTAGATTGTATGGGTTCGCTGATGTCGCCAGGTTTTTCCAGTTTGGAAATAGCAACAATAAATTCGGGTATCATTCTGTTAACACCAAATTCAGGGAGTACTCCACCTTTACTTACCGAACCTTTATCATCGGAATATTCTTTTACAAGGTCTTCAAAAGAAGTACCGCTTTTTAATTTTGCATTGATTTCGTCAATCTTTTTTTGTACATTCTTAATATCATCAGCGCTTGGATTTGGAGCCATAGAAATCAATATATGAGCTATCTGAACTTTACCCATTGCTTTTTTCTTATCGGTAACTTTTATTAAATGATAACCATAATCGGAGCGGATTGGCATTGAAATATCTCCAACTTTAGTATTGTAAGCACCGTCTTCAAAAGTATAAATCATATCAAAAGCTGAAAAATAACCTAAATCGCCACCGTTACCTTTATATTCAGGTCGTTCATTGGTAGCAGGAACATCTTTTGCCGATGGATCATCCGATGACTCAGCAGCAATTTTTTCGAAAGTTTCACCTGCTAAAATCCTTTTTCTCAGGCTCATAGTTTTATTATAGGCAATAAGCGTATCTGATGGATTTGCATTTTTATCAACTTTAATTAAGATATGACTTGCTCTTATATCATATTGCATGTGATTATATGCTTCATTGATAAGTCCTTCCGTAACATCTTTGTCAACTAAAAGAGGTTGAGCTAACTGGCTTCTGTATCCATTAAGTTCAGATTTGAATTCTCTGGCTGTATCCAAACCTAATTCAATGGCTTCTTTCACTTTAAGCTTAAAATTAATATATAATTCTAAATATTCATCTAAAGCTTTTTTATCAATAGGTTGATCTTTTATATTATTCTTTTGAAAAACCCTTAGAAATTCGGATTTACTGATATTTTCACCAGCTATTTTTAATAAAATGGGGTCATTGTTTTGTTGTGCAAAACTACCTGAAAAAATAAATAAAGCAAAAATGAATAATAATTGCTTTTTGCTTTTCAAATACTTATTAATTATCATAGACATAGAATTTTTGAGTTATTTGTTTTTAAATTAATTATCTGCTGTAATTTGGTGCTTCACGGGTAATGGTTATATCATGCGGATGACTTTCAACCACACCTGCTGGCGTTATTTTTATAAATTTTGCTTTTTGTAAATTTTCAATGTTGGCCGAACCTGTATATCCCATGCCGGCTTTTAATCCGCCAACCATCTGATGTATCACTTCTGACAACGTTCCTTTATAAGGGACTCTTCCAACGATACCTTCGGGAACCAATTTTTGAATATCATCTTCCATATCCTGAAAATAACGATCTTTGGAGCCTTGCTGCATGGCATCTATAGATCCCATTCCTCTGTAGGTTTTAAATTTTCTGCCTTCATAAATGATGGTTTCTCCAGGTGATTCTTCAACACCTGCAAATAAGGAGCCAGCCATTATTGAACTTCCTCCGGCTGCAAGAGCTTTTACAATATCTCCTGAATATCTTATACCTCCATCAGCAATTACTGGAATTCCACTTCCTTTTAGTGCATGAGAAACATTATAAATTGCTGAAAGTTGTGGAACCCCAATTCCTGCAATAACACGTGTTGTACAAATGGAACCGGGACCAATACCAACCTTAACTCCGTCGGCACCTGCTTTCATCAAATCAATGGCTGCTTCTGCTGTTGCGATATTTCCAACAACTACGTCAATGTTTGCATATTTGCTTTTTACAAGCTTTAAAGCATCCATAACACCTTTGGTATGACCATGTGCTGTATCAATTACAATAGCATCAACTCCAGCTTTAACTAGAGCATCCACTCTTTCCATCAGATTTCCGGTAACTCCCACTCCTGCAGCTACTCTCAACCGACCGTTCTGATCTTTACAAGCATTTGGGCGTTCCTTTAATTTAATGATATCGCGGTAAGTAATAAGGCCTACTAATTTTTTAGCACTATTTATTACCGGTAATTTTTCAATACGATGTAATTGCAATATATCTGCTGCTTTATCAAAATCGGTAAATTCAGAAGTAGTTATTACTTCTTTGGTCATAATTTCACTGATAGGTCTTCTTTGGTTTCTTTCAAATCTTAAATCACGGTTTGTAACAATGCCAACCAGTTCCATCTCTTTATTTACAACAGGAATTCCACCTATCTTATATTCTTTCATTAAGCTGAGTGCATCGCAAACCAATGCATTATCACTTAGAGTAATCGGATCGAGTATCATTCCGTTTTCGGCTCTTTTTACTTTTTTCACTTCTTTGGCCTGCTCTTCAATGCTCATGTTTTTGTGCAAAACACCAATGCCACCTTCCTGGGCAATGGCAATGGCCATGTGAGATTCTGTTACAGTATCCATAGCTGCAGATACAATAGGTATATTTAATTTGATATTACGTGAAAACATGGAACTTACATTCACTTCTCGTGGAAGTATTTCTGAATATGCAGGTACCAATAATACATCATCATAAGTAAGACCTTCGCCGAAAAATTTCTCCTGATCTGTAAACATTTCTCTGAATTTTTAAGATTGCAAAATTAAGAAAATCCTACAAATTTTATGTTAAAAAAAATTAAGTAATTATCTATCTGCTTAAAACATCTAATCATAAGTAAATCAATTGATAATATTATTTTCTTTGTGGGTTTGATATTATCTTATCTAATTTAAAACTAAAATATAAAGGTAATTCAAAAAGTTTTACTTTTGCTTTTTGTTTATCTAATCAAAAATATTTTGTAAATGAATCAATTAAATAAATATAGGGACTATGATTTTTGAATTAAAAGGAGAAGAATACATTGAGCTGATAAAGTTACTGAAATTATTAGGTCTGGCAGAATCAGGCGGTGATGCCAAACAATATGTTGATAATGGTGATGTAATGGTAAACAACGAAGTAGAATTTCGCAGACGCAAAAAACTAAGAACAGGAGATATAGTGGATTTTTTAAAAGAAAGAATTGAAATAAAGTAGAAGTCCGTATTTAAAAAAGTGATATTATTTCACAGATTCCTTAATCCATTTAATTAAGGTTTTGCTGATGGAATCGTTAAAATGAGTTTTTCTATAACTCCCATTTGTCCAGTTTGCTGCTGCTTCTTTCATGCTATTGTTAAAAGTGAATGCATGATCTGAATTTGGCAATGATATAAATTTACCATTTCCGGGATGATAGGTGTTTGTGATATCGGCAATCCATTCATGATCCATTTTACTGAAAGCAACGAAATCGCATTCACCCCATATTGACAATACCTTACCTTTATAATCAGCCCATCCTTTTAACATGCTGACATCCTGCAATTGCTGCCAGTATTTGTAATTTCTTCCGGTTATTTTATCCGGAGATTGATACTCCCATTCTGTTTTTAATAACTCTGCCAATGTGCTGTCTTTTGCTAATTCTGATGGTGTTTTTTTATTGATTAAATACTCATAATTGAATTTGAGTCGTGTTGCAAACATATTTTCATTGTCTTTGTAATCTTCACCTGAAATTGTCATTTGTATTCTCGACATTTCAACAAAATACTCAAACCAGCTTCTTGTTACGGTTCCATAAACGGAAATCCCTTTAGCTTCAGGAGTTCTATGCATAATTGGTGCAATAACACCTCCCATCGAATGTCCGAAAATAAAGATATTATTTGTATCTAAAAACGTATAGTTGGGAATATGCTGATAAGCTTTTTCAAATGCATTAAGTTCGGTATAGAAATCAATATCTTCGCATGCAGCTGTACCTTTGCAATCTCCCAATCCGGGCTTTTCAACCTTAAAGACTGCTATGCCGTTTTTTACAACTTCCATCAATAATTTCTCATACGGATGATCGTTGCCCATATTATCGATACTTGCACAGGTATATCCCTGAATAAAAAATAGTACCGGACATTTTTCTATTCCCTTTGGTTTTATGATTACATTTCGCAAATACCCATTTTCAAAAGGTATTTCATCATAAATAACATCTGCATATTCATATTTATCAGGCTTATAACCTATTACTTTGCCTTTTATTGTTTTTTCTTTTTTATTTCTTGAAAAAGTAAAACTAATTATATCATCTTCAGAAATTTTGGAAATGATTTGATTAAAATCTGAACGCTTACTTATTTTTTTACCATTGATTAAAAGTAAAATATCGCCCGATTGAAGACCAATTTTCTTTGCTGTTCCATCTTCGTATAGCTGTTGAATAATAACACCTTCGGTGCTTTTAAGCTGATTTGATTTTGCAGTGGAATCGTTAATGTTTTTAATTGCAGCTCCCAAATAAGCTCTGCGTTTAAGATGCTGTGCATTTGAAATGGTTATAAATCCTAAAGCGAGAACTAAAAACAGTGTAATTTTTTTATTCATACTGATATGATTTTAATGTAAAATGCAAAATAAATTTGAATTGTACTCTTTTGCAAGTATTTTCGATAAAAACTGCTTTATAAAGGATAAAATTAATTTACTTCGTTGTATTTATTCTTTAAGTAACATTAATTTAAAACAAAAATAAAGTTAAAATATTTTTTTTAATTTTATTATGTGTAATTTTGTAAAGTTTTTCCATTAAGAAATAGTAAATAACATAATATAACAATAATTAATTTTTAAAAAAATGAAGAAAACTATTACAATTTTAATGTCACTTATCATGGTGATGTTGATGGGTTATAATTCAAAAGCCCAAATTATCATTTCTGGATTAATTGCAAACCCAGGTGGTACTGATTCTACTTATGAGTATGTTCAGTTAGTAGCTACTCAAAATATTGATTTTGCAACTTCTAATTATTCCGTTGTTTTTACAAACAATGGATCTGCTTTGGCTACTGGTTGGATTGCTGGCAATGCTATATCTTATGGTTTTAATTTAACATCAGGAACTGTTGCTGCAGGTTCAACTTTTTATGTTGGAGGTTCTGGCAAAAGAATCAGTGGATCGGGAAGTACGGATATTTCATCTTTAAACTGGATAAAAACCATAAATACGGTTACAACAGCTGGTGATGGTTTCGGTAATGTTTCTGTATCAGGAGTTTTAGGTAATGGAGGTGCAAATGCCGATGGAATTGCTGTATTTTCAGGATTAACATCAGCAATTACTTCAACTACTGTTCCTGTAGATGCTATTTTCTATGGAACTGGTGTAGGAACTGCAAAACCTGCTACAGGCGGTTATGTTTTGCCAAACAATGATCGCTATTCAACTGCTCAGGGTACTTTTGGAAACGGAACAAACACTTTTGTTTTTCCTGATGCTTTCTCAAATGTATTTTTGCATTTATCAGGAACTTACAATACCAATAATAATACATGGAGTATTAACAGAACAGGTGTTACTGATACATTAACTTCTACATCTCCAATTACTCAAATTGCAACTCAAATAGTGTTATCTGGTGGAACAGTAATAGTTCCTACAGTTTCTTCAGTTGCAGCAATTGGTATTACTCAAACTTCTGCTACTTGTGGTGGAAATGTTACTTCTGATGGTGGTGGAACAATTACCGAAAGAGGAATTTGTTATGGCGCTACAGCTGATCCTACTATTGCAGGAACAAAAGTTGTTGTTGCCGGAACCAATGGTGCTTTTACCGGAAATGTTACCGGATTAACTGCAAATACTCCTTATCATTTCAGAGCTTATGCAACTAATAGTGCAGGAACTTCTTACGGTAGTGATTTAACTTTTACAACTGCTTCAGGTGCTGTTGCTCCTGTAGTTTCAACCGGTGCTGTTTCTGCTATAACTTCTTTTACAGCTACTGTTGCTGGTGATGTTACCAATGATGGTGGTTCTGCAATTACCGAAAGAGGAATTTGCTGGAGTACAACTGCGAATCCTACTACTGCCAATACAAAAGTTGCAGTTTCAGGAACTACCGGTGTCTTTTCAGGTAACTTAACCGGATTAACCGGTTCTACCGTTTATTATGCAAGAGCTTATGCCATTAATGCAATTGGAACAAGTTATGGTTCAGATATTAATTTTACAACTGCTGTTGCTGCTATTCCTTGTGCAACTATTGCTGAATTAAGAGCTAAAATAGCTGATAATTCAACTTTATATCAATTAACAGGTGAAGCTTTTTTGACTTACAAACATGCCAGCAGAAACCAGAAATATATTCAGGATGCAACTGCAGCTGTTTTAATTGATGATCCAAATCCTGCTAAGATTACTACTATCTATAATATTGGTGACGGAATTACAGGTATAAAAGGTAAGTTATACAACTATTTTGGATTATTGGAATTTATTCCTGTAGAAGATCCAGGTATGCCTACTTCAATCAATAATGTGGTTAATCCATTGGCTTTAACTGCTGCAAATATGCAAGATACCGCTTTTATGAGAGCTCACCAATCAAAACTGGTAAAATTTAACAGTGCTGCATTTACTGATGGTAATGGAATTATGAAATTCAGTACCAACAAAAAATATCGTTTAACTGAAGGTGGTATTACCGATTCTTTATTCTATACTTTCTCTTATACTGTTGATTATATTACTCCTGCTCCACTTACTGTTCCTTCGGGAAATGGTTCTATTATCGGTAATGTCAACATGTCTTTCAACAAATATTACATTACTGCACGTAGCAAAAATGATATTAGCTTGTTAGTAGGAATCAATGAAGTTGAAAACGAAACTGTTGGTGTTTATCCTAATCCAACTTCTGGTAAATTTACCGTAAACATTGATAAATTCAATAGCGGTGATGTTAAGATTTATTCAATGGTTGGAACTTTAATTACTTCACAGCAAGTAAATAAAGGCACTAATGAATTTGATCTTTCTGCTTATGGTAAAGGGATGTATTTTGTAAAATATACAGATGCTAAAACCGGAAAATCTTGGACAGAGAAATTGATTGTTAAGTAATCAATCAAAAAAATATACAAAAAGGCATTCGGAAACGGATGCCTTTTTTAGTTTATTTATCAGTATAAATTAAATTGATTAATTTTTGGAGATTTGAATGATTTGAATAGTTTTCGGATAGTATTTCCTTCCTTTTTTGCACTTCTGCATTGTTAAATTCGGTGTTGAACAATTCTTTTACAGCTATTTTAAGTTGATCATCAATATCGGCTATTCTGCATAAACTTTCCAAATTAGTTCCTGCCAGCATTTTGCTGTTAACCAAACAATAACGTCCGCGATAAAGTGTGTTTAGCAGTTTAAGCTTTAGTCCGGTTGCCTGAAATGTAAGTAATATATTTATTTGTGCTTCACTTATTAAGGTATTCATTGCAGTATCATCGGGATTGGCCACAAGTGTGATATGCTGATGATTTGAAATCAGTTTTGTTAGTTTTTCTGTTGGATTTAATCCGGCAATAATAAATGGAATTTCAATATCATTAAAGATATTTTCTGTTAAATATATGGCAGCCTGTTCGTTTTCGGGTACTGAAAGATTGCCATGATATAGAACATAATCTCCTTTTCCTTTAATTAAGGTTATTTCTTTGTTTGAGTGAAAACTTGGCAGATAGACTATCTTGTTTTTCGGGAATTTTTGTTTTAGATATTCAGCATCAGTCTTTGAGACAACAAGCATTAAACTGGCGTGTTTTAATATGGATTGAAAAATCCTTAACTTAAGGCTTGCAATCAGAAAGTATATTCGTTTGAATAAATTCTTTTCCGATCTGAATAAATGATAGTAATAATGATGCTCGATATTGCTTTCGCGGTAAATTTTTAAGCGATCTGTAAGGCGTTTGTCATTCAGATAATAGCAACTGTGTAATCCTTCAAATAATATGGGATGTTTATCTTTCGTCAAATTAGTGATTAATGCTTCCGAATTACGGCTTTTAACAATATAAGGTGTTAAACTCAATGCAGATAGCAATCCGGTTTTTCGATTGTAATAATAAATTTCAGCACAAAGTTTATTTAATGCTTCCGGAATTTCCCTACCATACTCAAAACAATGCAGATGTATTTTAATACCAGCAGAATGCAATGCTTTTATTTTGTAATAAACATCGATAATTCCCCCATAATTGGGAGGATAAGGAATGTTAAAAGAGATGATATGCAAATGGTTTTCAGGCATTGTTTATTGTAAATAAAAGGGTGTAAAATTAGTAATTTTATTCAGGATATTATGTTTGCTGATTTTTATTATATTCAATATTAATAAATTTAAAAATGCAATTATTCTAAACATTATCACTGTGATGTAATTTTATGAACGGTATTAATGATAAACTGTTATTCTTTCTCTAATTGCTTAATGCGTACGTTGGCATTTGAAACAGAAAAAGGTTGTTTGTAAATATTCCAGAGATAAGTGATGTATTTTGTTGACGATAAAGGCAAATTTGTTAGAAGTTGCCCGTTATGATAGTGTTTTGATTTGCCTTTCCATTCATTTTTAATCCAGTTTAAAGGAATGTATTCGTAAGCCGTATTTTTGCCGGCACTATCCGATACACTCAACACCAACCATGTTTCGAATGGAGCCGTAGTACTTTCAATATCCATATCGTATTCAAAAAACAAATTTGTTTGCAATAGCGTATCTATACTTCCTTCGTGCAGGTTAAAATATTCGTCACTGATAATTCCATTGGTTGAAATATCCTTTTTTTCTGCAATGGTAAATCTTTTCAGTTTGTTTTTACGTTCAAGTAAATGATAACCCGAAATTTCATCAAAATCAATTGCATTATAATACAAGTTCCATATTTCATATTGATCCTTTTTAACAACCAGAAAATCAGGAATTATTGAAGGGTAATCGGTATCGTGACTTTTACCTACATTTCCTCCATAAAGATAATTCTGATAGCCAAGCACCAATGTTCTGCCAAAGTAAGATCCAATGGTTGCAACTTCTGACATGGATTCCGATTTGTTTTTTATGGTTTCATAAAAATGATAGGGTACACGATCTTCTTTGTAAACTGCAATATGTGTGAGATTAGATGCATACGCAAAATGAAGTGGTATTAAAATAAATGGCAGTACTATCCATGATAACAGCTTGTATGTCTTGTTTTCTGCAACAGTATCTGTCAGGAAAAACAGACTACCAACGAAAAAATAGTAGAAATAAAATCCGGAACGGTCTTCAGGGAAGTTAACACTAAAGAAATAGTCGAGAAGCAATACAGCAACAATGTTTCCAATAAGGAATGCAGGGAAAACCATGGCAATAGTACTGAATATTTTCAGCGATTTTTGTTTGTAAATTATATAAATTGCCAGTATTACGATTATAACAAAATAAGCTAATATAAGAAATCGCAGCAGATGTGATTGATTATCAAACAAAGCTTTCATTAAGGAGGTAATGGTTAGCACCCAGAAACCGTCATGCGTTCCATAATATAAAGCTCCTGCTTTTTGCAATGCAAAAGAATAGACAGCAAAAAAAGCAATTATAAGAATACCTGACAGAACGATTATTGATTTCAATAGTTTTTTCTTAATTGATACAGCTTCGGTTAAAATAGTAATAGCCAAAAGTCCCAGAACGATTAATGCTGTTATTAATAAAGATAAATTGGCAGAAACAGCAACCGAAATAAAAAAGAGAGTAAACAGATAATCTTTCGTTTTATGGTATCGCATTACTTTAATCAGATACCATAAACCGCCTAACAGCAGAGCAAAAGACATTCCGTAGCCTCTGCTGAGTGCCATAAATTCAACAATAGAATGTATAAACAAAAGGCAAAACCAGAATAGGAGCGACAGGTATTTGTTTTTTAAAATATTTGCAATTTTGTAAGCAAAATAACAATATACAGGGACAAAAAGAAGGTTTGCCATTCTTAATACAATGGGAGAATAACCAAATAGTTTATAAAATAAAGAAGTTAATAACGAGTTTAGAACGTGATTATTAGCTGCATTAAGATCCATATTGAACAGAAATGGCAGGTATTTACCGGGATTTATATAATACCAGTACGACATAATTTCATCGTGCAGAAATGGTATCATAAAAGCTCTGAGGATAAGGTATATCCAAAATATAATAGAAAATGCAATTCCGGTTTTGGTGTTAAGTTGCAATAAATTGGAATAATTGAATGAGGTTAATTTTTTCATCTTTCAATTGTTATTTTATTTGTGCAAAAATACATAATAAGTTAATATGGTAATGGATTTTCAGAAATTGTAAAACACTTTTTTATGAAAACCTATTAAAACATTTTACTGATTTAAAATGGAATCTGATTAGCCTGTTTTAGGATAAGACAGTTTTCTGTTGGATACTGATACATCAATTATTTTTTCCTGAACGCTGTAAAAATGATAGTATCGTAAGATTTAGCTTACAGCATAAGTCATAAATATAATAGTTTTTCTTTTATTTACCTTTGTAATATAAACGTATTCAGGCTGTTGTATTTGCAATTACTTGCAATAAAATTCAATAGTTTTATGGTTTACTTTTGTTTTCAAATTAAGTTATTAATTTGACGTTTTCCGAACAAAACTTAATTATGAAAAACCAATACCCAAATTGATATACTTTATGCTCTTCTCAAAACTAAATTGATTATGTTAACCAAAAGACATAGTGAATAAACTAAAATTAAGACAGAAACAAACCGGATCAGGGATAAGACGGAAGAAGTT
>CAZYEM010000101.1:0-13470 GCA_964646395.1 uncultured Bacteroides sp. | reverse complement strand
GTTTTACGGGTATGGTTCAGCTTTCAGTAAAAGCAAAAAACAATTGGGGTTTTGGTGCTTCATCACCTTTATTAACAATAAATATTAATGATTTACCCATTGTAAATATTGGAAACGATACTTTAGTTTTTCTAAACCAAAGCATTTCAATTGCAGCAAATCAGACATTTTCATCTTATCTATGGAGTAATAATAGTATAGATTCATCTGTTTTTATAAATGCAGCATTTCTTGGTGCAGGCACACATCAGATTTGGTTGAGCGTTACCGACACAAATGCTTGTGTAAATTCTGATACATTAATAATTACAATAATTGATGATGTTTCAATTGATATTGTGGAAAATCAAGTTATTAAAATATACCCAAATCCTGTGTCAGAATACATTAAAATTGATGGAGTTACAGATTTGAATACATCAGTTATCATACTAAATATCGAAGGACAGCTACTAAAGGATTTGCTGTTTGCTGATATTAAAGAAAATAAAATTGATATTAAGAATTTTGCGAAAGGAGTTTATTTTGTAAAAATAATTTCTGCTAAAACCCAGTGTTTTTTGAAATTTATTAAGTATTAATACATTGTAAATGAAATTAAGTATTGAAGATAAAAGATAATTTGTAATTTTTTAAATTTGTGACATTAATAATATGATATTTTTATGAAAAAAACGTTTTTTTTAATTTTTGTTATTATTGGGTTCAATGTATTTTCTCAAAGCACATGGAATCCACTTAATACCGGCACTTCAACCAGTCTTTTTTCATTGAGTTTTCCATCATCTCAAATAGGTTGGGTAGTTGGACAGGATGGTTTAATAATGAAATCATCGGATGGTGGAAATTCTTGGAGCACTCAATCAAGCAATGTGTTAAACAGTTTATACGGATGTTTTTTTCCAACAATTACAACAGGTTGGGCTGTTGGCTGGGATGGTAAAATATTAAAAACATCAGATGGCGGTAACACATGGGTTTCACAGATAAGTGGAACTACCAATTATTTGAATAGTGCTTATTTTTTTTCCTCAACTTCTGGAATAATAGTTGGTGAAAACGGTACAATTCTCAAAACGGTTAATGGAGGTAGTAATTGGATACCAGTTACATCAAATACTTCAATGCTTCTTTATGTAATTAGTTTTTCATCTGCAACTACTGGCATTATTGTAGGGCAAGGTGGCAGAATACTTAAAACGACAGATGGAGGAAATACATGGTTTATAAAGAATAGTGGAATTACAGCTGATTTATTTACAATGCATTTTGTAGATGCAAGCATTGGCTACGCTGCCGGAGATTATGGAAAAATAATAAAAACAACAGATGGTGGCGAAACCTGGACTAATATTTCTACTCCCAATTCTACAATAATCAGCACAATAATGTTTGCAAATGCAACAAAAGGTTGGGCTGCTCAAATGGATGGAAATTTGCTATTTACTAACGATGGCGGCATAAATTGGAATTCAGACACAAGTTTTGGGATTGATGCCATGTGGTCTAGTTTTTTCACTTCAAAAGATACTGGATTTGTGGCTGGTAATTATGGGAAAATGTATAAGACCATCAATGGAGGCAGTCTGTCAATTGCTGATAACAAGCATATTTTCAATGATAATGTTCAATTAAATATTTTTCCAAATCCAATAAATGTTGAAGCTGAAATTGATTATTATATACCTTCAAAAACCTTATACTTAATAAATCTATTAGATATTAACGGGAAAATAATAGATTGTTTAAAAGATGAAGTTAAAGATAAAGGTAAACATCAAATACGTTTTAATTCAAATGATTATGAAAATGGAATTTATTTTATAGAAATTATTACCGATACAGAAAAAACAATTAAAAAACTTATCATTTCGCATAAATAATGAAAACTAAGAAATTTATATTTTTAATTTTTACAATTGCTATAAGTAGCTTGTGTCAGGCTCAGGATACGACCAAAGTATTGTTTATAGGCAATAGTTTTACTTATGTTGAAAATATGCCCGATTTATTCCGTAATATCGCCGATAGTGCCGGATATAAAGTTAAAATTCAAATGTATGCACCAGGTGGTGTTAGTGTAGGTGATATATCGCAGGGAACACAGGCACACATGAACAATCCTCTGGTTTATGATAATATTCGATCCGATAAATGGGATTATGTTGTTTTGCAGGATAATCAGGGTAGATTTGTTTTAAACTATGGGCAATTTCCTTCAACTAGTCTGGTAATTCAGGGACATCAGCAAATAAGAGATTCCGTTTTAAAAAATAATCCTTGCGCCAGGATGATTTGGTTTGAGGGTTGGGCTTTAAAAAATGGATTGCCACCTTATGGGAATACTGGTATTGAAATGATTGAAAGGATAGCTGCTAATTATCATTTTATGAATGATAGTTTGCATCAGATAATTGCCCCAATAGGAGGTGCATGGAAAAAACTTATTCTGACAAATCCAGCGATAGATCCTTGGTCGGCAGATGAAACACACCAATCTTTAGCCGGTTCTTTTCTGACGGCTAATGTTATTTACACCACAATATTTAAAGATAATCCAGCTTACAGTTCAGCTATTGGTGGTCTGGCTGTAAATATTTCAAATATGCTGAAACAAATTGCGTGGGAAACTTTTACCGATAGTTTCCCTGATCTGAATTTACTATCAATAACACCTGATTTGCTTTGGCAGAATAATCAATTTACTGCCGGAAATTATCCTTATTATTATTGGTATAATGATATGCTTTGGTTGTCGAATAATACATCAAATGTATTGAATGTAAGTCAGAACGGACATTATTTCCTGATTGCAAAAAACACTAACGGATGTTTATTAAAATCAATTTCCCATCATATTTCAATAACTTCTGATGAGGAAATGACCCTACAGTCTGATATTAATATCTACCCAAATCCTGTAAAAGATTTTTTATACATATCTTTTGAAAATGCAACTGAAGTTTTTCTTTATAATTCAAATGGAGGCCTGCTAAATACATTTATTGGTTCAGCAAATCAGGTTTATAAATATAATACAACCGACTTGCAACCAGGTTTGTATTTCCTTAATTTTCAATTTGAAAAACAAAGTTTCATTAAAAAAATTATAAAAAATTAATCATGCTTATCTTTTTTACTATTTACTTTAAAAAACGCAGATTTATTTTTATTGTCCACTAATTATTATAAAATAATCAAATATGAATAAAAAATGCAGTTATTTATAAATAAAGATTTAATAAAAATCCTTACTGATTTTTAAATAAAAAAAATGCAAGCTGTTTCAGCTTGCATTTTTGCATATTGAGAAAAACATTTCTAAAATTTTTTCAATAGATGGATTTATTTGAATATCATGCTGAGGTGTTTGATAAATATTTTTTCATCTACCTTTTCATAAGTTCGGCTAAATTCACGGCTAACATATCTTGATTCTACTTCAACAGATACCATTGAAGGTTCTAATTCTTTTATTCTTATTACAATGCAGCGTTCAACATCAACAATTTCTTTTGAAAAGCAAATAATCATACCTTCTTTCGAATCTACACACTTTACCCTAAAATTGGATTTGAAAATTGCTTCTCTGCAGAGTTCAAAAACAACTTTATACGACAACTTCAGTACTTTAGCTTGCATATAACCGTCAGTTTAAAATTCTTATAATTTCATTAATCTATTTTTATTCTCATCTTTCGTTAAGTGTCTCATTTGTATATAAATATGATTAGTCAGCTTAATGGCTGACAAATACATACAATAATTTTTTATAAAAAATAGCTATTTTTTATAAAAATCAATACTACCTTACAAATTTATTTGTATATTTGAAGGCTTTTATTTTTATATTTTTTATTAATATAAAAATATCAATTTCTTCTTGTAATTAAGAAGTATTTTCTTGAAATAAAACTAGTTAACCCAAGTATTAGAAAGGCCAATTTCTATTGGATTCTTTTGGTTTTGTTGGTTTTGGAGGTAATGGCAATGGGAAATCATCCATTGGTGGAATTTCACCTCCTCTTACTTGGTTTAATTCGATTTTGTTCAACGAAAATTTTGCAAATTTTTCGATCATTGTTTGTTTAGAAATGTTTTTCATGTTTAGAATTTTTAAAATATTTTCCTACTCTGTTTCGAAGCTTTTCGGATACCGCTTTTTGAATTTTTTTGAGTTCAAAAAAGAACTCCTTTTATGTATTAGTGTCATTAGGTCTGAAAAATGGCAAAAAAAAATGAAAATATTTTCATTTTTTTTTCACTATTTCTTTCAAGTATTATTAAATCAGTATATTGTGAGCGAAAAAAAATGCATTTTAATTTCACTTTTCATATATAGAAAACTGAATATGTTTTTTTGCACCTCCTTTTTCGACATCAAAAAACATGGTTTTTTAAACGAAAATTTCAGGTTTTCGTTGGTGTTTTTTTTCATTTTAATTTTTAACACTTCTTTTTCAAGTAATGTCCTTAATAATAAGGAGATAGACGAATTAATCAATAAGGTTGATTCTAATTACAGAATTAATAATTTTTCCAATTCAATTTCATATTTGGAAATTTTATTAAAAAATGAAGAGAAGCTAAATACTACTCAACTGAAATATATTTATTTTTCAATTTCCCAATGTTATTATTATTCCGGCAATTATGAGAAGTCAGTTTTATTTTTCAATAAATCAATTAATTTTTTGAAGAAGTACAATTTACCATTTGACGATGAATATCATAAAAGTTTGATAATATTAGGTATGTCATATTATAAATTGGGCAATTTTGATTTAGCTTTAAGTAATTACGATAAAGCAGAAAAATTACTTTCAAAATCGTCAACTAATTTTAATGTTAATAATGCTTCTATTTTTTACAATAAGGCAGTAATATTTTATGAAACTGGAGACTATGAAAAATCTTTAATGTATTTTGAAAAAACATTAAATCTTTATGATAATAAAAATGCTGATGAAAATAATGTAATTTCCAGAATTTACAATAATATAGGCAATGTATATTTAAAAAAGAAAGATTATCAAAAAGCAAAGACTTACTATCAAAAATGTATATCGATAAAGGAAATTTATTCACCTGATAAATTAGCTAATTCTTATAATGCTTATGCTGTTGCGTATAAATTATCAGGCGAAATGCAGCTTGCAGAGCTTTATTATAAAAAAGCCATAGAAAATAGGTTAAAATATAATAATGAACACCCCGATTTAGGAAAAGATTATCTGAATTATGGTGATTTTTGTATCGCAATGAATAAAAACGGGAAAGCATATTCATATTATCAAAAGGCAAATCAGCTTTTTGAAAAATTCTATGGAAATAAAAGTGATTTAACTTCAGCTTCATTGGTTGCAATAGGAGATTATTTTTACAAAACTAATAAAATAAATAAGGCATTGTATTATTATCAGGAAGCTTTAATAGCTGTTTCAGAAAATTTTAATATCAAGGATATTAATTACAATCCTTTAATTTCTGATGTTTCATCAAAACTATCTCTATTAAAGGCTCTGAAAGGAAAAGCTCAGTCATTATGTAAATCAGCCAATTCAAATGTGTCAGGTTTACAAAATTCCCTGAAAAGTTATCAGCTTGCAATTGATGTAATTGATGAGTTATCAAAGAGTTATTTAAGTGATGAAAGTAAGATGTTTTTAAATGATAATGAAAAAGAAACTTATGTTTCTGCTCTGGAAGTTTCAGAAAAATTATTTCAATTAACTAATAATACCAAATATATTAATCTTGCCTTTACTTATGCTGAAAAAAGTAAGGCAAGTACTCTAATGGCTAATATTAGAGCTAATGAAGCTATTAAATATGGAAAAATTCCTTCATTTGTTCAAAATATAGAACAAACATTAAAAAATCAGATTTTATATTACGAAAACGTTTTATTAAGTGAGAAAGGAATTTCAACCAATAATAATAAAACCATAAAAGATATAAAGAATAAACTTTTTGACTTAAAACAAAATCAGGAAAAGTTTTATCAGTTTTTAGATAGAAATTATAATAAATATTACGATTTGAAATATAATCATAAGAAATGTGATGTTACTGCTTTGCAACAAAATTTGAAACAGAAGGAAGCAATTGTTGAATATGTTTTAACTGAAAATAAAATATTTTCTTTTCTGATAACAAAAGACTTTTTTACAATTTATTCTAAAAGTATTGATAATCAGTTTTACAAAAATATTGAATTAGTTAGAAATTATTCATCAACAAACACGTTTGGAAATTCTTCTTTGAATAAACTAAATAATTATACTTCAGCATCATATCAGCTTTATGAGGATTTACTTAAACCTTTTGAAAGTATAATTTCCTGGAATCATTTAACAATAATTCCAGATAAAGAATTGAATTTAATATCTTTTGAAACACTTTTGAATAAACAAACAAAGTGCAGTAATTTTAATTACAACGAATTGCCTTATTTAATTAAGGAACATCCGATAAGTTATTCTTATTCTGCTGCTTTGTTATTTAATAAATTAGATAATAATATAACGAATGATGATTTAAAATTATTGGCCTTTGCTCCAAGTTATAATAGTAAATCAATTTCTAATAATCAGTTTGCAAGTAATGCAGAACGTAAGGGATTTGCTTCATTACCCTATGCTAAGGATGAAATTAAAGGTATTTCTGAATTTTTTAAGAGTCAGGTTTTTACAGATTATAATGCAAATAAAAAAAGTTTTATAAAACAACTTGGCGATAATAGCATAATGCATCTGGCAATGCATGCTGAAATGAACAATGAGAATCCTATGTCCTCTAAATTGATTTTTTCGGAATCATCTTATGGTAGTAATGATGGAATGATGATGGCAAGTGATATTTATAATATGAATATCAACTCGAGGCTTATTGTGTTAAGTGCATGCAATACCGGTGATGGTAAGCTTAGAAATGGTGAAGGGGTTATGAGTTTGGCTCGTGCATTTTTATATGCTGGTTGTCCAAGCGTTGTAATGACTTTATGGTCGGTTGAAGATAAAGCTGGTTCTGATCTTATGATTTCTTTTTATAATTATTTATCAAAAGGTTATTCTAAAGATAAGGCTCTTCAATTGGCTAAAATTGATTATATTCATAATAGTTCTGCTTCAAAGTCGCATCCTTATTATTGGGCAGCTTATGTACCAATTGGTGATCAAAGTCCGGTAACGCAATCGCCGAAAGATTATTCTTCTTTGGCTTTCTTTGCCTTGATTGCTGGTGTTGGGATTGGTATTACTCCATTTTTTACTAACAGAAAACTTAAAAGAAGAGTTTATAAAACATTTCGTTTAAGAAGCCGAATTTACAATTGTTAGTAAGGATAATCAAATTTATATCGACTTTTTTAATTTCAGAAAACTCACTTTTATAAAAATAAAAGTTGATTTTAAATATAATTGTTTGTTATTTTAAGTTTATTTGCAAATCTGCATAATAAATTTTATAAAGCTTTTGATTTTTTTAAGTTATTGAATGCTAAATTAATATAGTGTCAGATTGTGTTGTGAAATTTTGTTAAAAGATAAAAATAAACGCTACCTAATTTTCACTTGTTAAAAAGAATAATTTTTTGTTTAAAGAAATTTATTTTTTTTTTACATTTTCCTTTTTTATTTGTTATTTTTACAGAATAATTATCAACTAAAAAATATCAAAATGAAAAAGAATAACTTTATTTCTAAAATTGTAAGCGTTGTATTTGCAATTATGATTTCCACAAATCTTATAGCTCAAAAAGACATGGTTCAGTTTTTAGCTGCAGGAAAAGAAGATGCCAATAAATTAGCTGGCTATTACACTCAACCTTTCCTTAATACTTTTGGAAGTAATATGAATAACGGATGGTATAGTACAGCAGCTCCTTTGAAATTAGGAAGATTTACTATTTCATTAGGATTAACCGGCTCATTTATTCCTTCAGATGAACAAAGCTTTATAATTGATCCTTCGGAATATAAAACAATTTCAACTACTGGTAATCTGCCTATAACAGCACCAACTATGTTTGGCGAAAAAACTTCACCTTCTGGAGTTTCTATAAAATATAATGATGGAAGCTCCAGTATTTCGCATGCATTAAATGTACCTGAAGGAAGTGGTATCAGCATTTCACCATTACCTCTTGCCCAGTTTAGTATCGGGTTGATAAAGGGAACGGAAGTTATGTTGAGGGTTTTTCCAAAACTGGAAGTAAAAGGTTATAAAGCAGGTTATGTGGGTATAGGTATTAAGCATGATGTTAAGCAATGGATTCCTTTTATGGGGAAATTGCCTTTTGATTTATCATTTATTGGTGCTTATACTTCGGCAAGTCTCGATATTGTTGGTGGAGAATTTCTAATGCCTGATGTTGGCGTATCAAATCCTAATATAATGGATTATACAACTCAGGGACTTAGTTTTACATCCAAAGCCTGGAATGCTAATCTGATTATTTCAAGAAAATTTCCTATTCTTACTGTTTTTGGTGGGGTAAGATTATCAGGATCTAAAACCAATTTTGGATTAATTGGAAATTATCCTGTTACAATACTAAGCAATCCATTGAATCCTGCAAGTAAGGTAGTGTCGCATATTATCGATCCAATTACTTTAGAAGGTTCAGGAACTCAATTTGGTATAAATGCCGGTTTTAGGATTAAGTTAGGAATTATGGCAATTGTTTCAGAAGGAACTTTTGTTCCAGGAGGTTACTCTTCTGCTTCATTTGGTCTTAACTTCGGGTTCTTTAACTAAAAAAATCTATTGATTATATAAATGTAATTTTCAAAATCTTATAAAAGAGTCTTTTCATGCATTGAGAAGACTCTTTTATTGTTTAACTTATAAAATTTAAAAGAAAAATAAAATCGTAATTTAATGGATATTTTAAAACTTCTGGTTTTGGCTTTAGCACCTGTTTTTGCAATTATCATTTTTGTTTATTTCAAGGATAAATATGAGAAAGAACCCTTACATTTATTGTTTAAATGTTTTTTTTGGGGCGTTTTGAGTATAATTCCTGCTTTATTGTTGGAAATTATTGCCGGAAAGCTGTCAATTTTTACAGGAACCGATTTCCATTCAGTTGCATTATATGCATTTGTTGGTGTTGGTTTTAGCGAAGAGTTCAGCAAATTTGTTTTTCTTCGTTATTTTGCTTTTAAAAATAAGAATTTTAACGAACCTTTTGATGGAATTATATATGCAGTTATGATTTCGATGGGATTTGCTGCCACAGAAAATATTCTTTATGTAATGGAAGGTGGTTCCACTGTTGCTTGGCTCAGAATGTTTACAGCTGTTCCGGCACATGCTGCCTTTGCTGTTTTGATGGGATATTATGTAGGTAAAGCCAAATTTTCTGTAAGCAATCGTTTCTTGCTCCTTTTTAATGGATTGCTGATTGCTGTCGTCTTCCATGGTGCTTATGATTTGTTTCTTATGCTGAAGGATTATTCAGGTCTTGCCATATTTTCTTTTATCACACTTATAACCGGAATAGTTTTTTCGATAAAAGCAATTAAGAACTCATCTGAAAGTTCGCCTTTTAAAAAATGGAGGTTTAAGTGAGAAAAATGATTATAATGTTTTCCATATCAGATACTGATGCTAAAATTTATTTGTAATCCTTTTTTGATAAATGTACACTTTCTTTTTTAATCTTATTTGATTTGTAAATACGATTAAGACTATAGCTTAGAAAAATGATGTAAACTAATTTCCATGATATTCCTTTGAGTAATAAATAGGGATCAATTATAAATTCAAATGTATAAATTGCAATAAGTATTATCAATGGAATTAATATGGAGAGAAAAGGTGTTTTTTTTTGCAGTAAAAGCAAATACTAAAAATAACAATCCGATTATTACACTAAATCCAATTAAAAAAAATGCATTTGGGGAGTTGGAATATGTAATAAAAGGTAATACAATATTTAAAGCAGCTATAAAGAATAAAATAATTCTCGATTGCTTAATATTATCTTTGGTATCTGATATTTTGCCTTCTTTCAGTATTTGATGTGCAATGTAATGTGATTTTTCTATTTCACTTGCAATGAAAGGGAATCCACAATTATTACATTTTTCAGGTGGTTTTTCATATTCTGCTTTACATACCGGACATTTATGCAAATCATTCATAATCTTATCGGTTTGATATATATTATAATTTTATTATGTGTTTTACTTTGCAAATATAATAGTTTTTTCAAACCAAATCTTTAGCCTTTATCTTAATCAGATTAATGTTTTTTGTTTATACAATGAATTTTCTCAGATGATTATTACAATCGGAGAAATTTATGACTTAAAAAAACAAACCAAAAAGTCCATGCAAAATGAAAAAATCTTTGTTTAAGACCGGAATTTTGTTCCATAAAATTTGGAAAAAATACTAAAAAGCCAAGTAACATTATAGCCAATATTAATCCTGATCCGAGTTTAATATTTGGTATTGTTGTATTTTTCCATAAAATCATGGCAAGCAAAGGTGATAAAGGCAATAGCATGGATGGAGATCCTAAAATCCCATGTAATCTTAATGGTAAAGGAAAAACAGCTGCTCCGAAGATTGAAAAAGAAAAAGTTAGTATTAGTAAAATTGGACTTGTATTTAATCTTTGTTCTTTTGCAGTTTTATAAAGTCCGATGCAGAAGAGAATGCTTAATATAGAGCTAATTACCAATCCTATAGTGAAAATGTATTGAGTTTCAGTTCCTTTTCTGCCTAATTCACTTACGATATTTGCGAAGTGATTATAATTTTCGGTCATTAACCCGCAGATAATTAAAGTTGCCCAAAAAACCACAGGAATGATATAGCCTAAATAAAGTAATTTCTTGTTTTTTTTCATGTCATTAATCTAATTATTTACTATATCCGTATACAAAATATTTCTTTTTAGATGCATGTATTTTTAATTACATGAGAGTGTAAATTATTTAGTATTTACACAAAATAAAAATTTACATCTATCTGCAAATTTAATTAAAATAAGATGACATATTAACCCACGATTAGGAATTTATTGCTTCAATTATAAATTGAATGGATTCAATAAAAGGATAACAGATTTCATTTGCTATCAAAAAAGCCTTATGTAATAAAGGTTATTTCAAAATTTTATGATTTTTGAATAATTATTGTAAATTTGCCCAAAAGAACAATAGGAATTTTAATTTGTTTTGTTCAGATATTTCCTTTTCAGAGATAAAAACATCAGTGTTGAGTAATTTAATTTAATATTTACACATGAATTCAAAAACAAAATGGATACCATTATTCGCCAGTAACTTTCTGGGCGTTTTTAATAATAATTTCTTTAAGACCTTAATTTGTCTGCTTGCTATTAATTGGGTAGCCAAAGGTAATGAATCACTAATTGTTTCGCTGGCTTCTGGTTTATATGTATTGTCATATATATTCTTTTCGCCCTTGGCAGGCCATTTATCCAAAACCATGTACAAAAAGAAAATAATGATAACCGCCCGTATTGCCGAACTTATTTTGGTGATTATAGGAAGTTTCGGTTTTTATATTGAAAGTGTATATTTGGTTATGGCTTGCATCTTTTTGCTCGGATTGGTAAGTACATTGTTTTCGCCTTCCAAATATGGATTAATACGCGATATCGGTGGGAGCGAGGGTATCTCTTTCGGCACCGGAACGCTCGAAATGTTTACCTTTTTTGGTGCTATCTTAGGTCCGTTGCTTGCAACTATTGTTTCCGACCATTACAACTTTTATATGATGGCTGGGTTGTTTGTAATAATTTCACTCATCAGCCTTTTTGCAATCTCCCGATTAAAAGTATCGGAAAGCGAACCAATGAAAAAGAGTGAAGATACGATCATTCCTTTCATGTTTGAGTACAAAGCATTTAAATATGCAGCTACCATGAAAGGATTAAATCTTATTATACTGGGTTTGTCTTCATTCTGGATGGTAGGCAGCTTTTTGCAGATGAATTTATTGGTTCATTGTCCGCAAACATTGGGTATGACAAACACCCAGACAGGTTATGTTTTAACAGCTTCGGCGGTGGGAATAGGTTTGGGCAGCTTTTTGGCAGGAATTATTTCTAAAGGTAAAATAGAGTTGGGTTTAACTCCTATCGGAGGATTAGGAATGACAATATCGCTTTTGGTATTATTCTTCCTTCAGCCAACAGGTATTTTATTTGGCTTTATGATTTTTCTCACTGCTCTTTTCTGTGGTATATATATGGTTCCATTAAGTGCATCGGTGCAAAATAGTGTAGAAGGCCGTAAACAAGGCGATATGCTTGCCTATTCAAATTTTCTTATCTTTCTTCTTATTTTTATCTCTGCCGCTCTTTTTGCAGTAATTACTAAACATTTTGGTACAAACTCTATCTTTATTGTTTTGGTTATACTCATATTATCCATGAGTTTGCTTATGATTAAATATGTACCTAATATGTTTGCCAGATTTAAAGGCTTGCTGAAGATAAAATAAAAATAAAACAACAAAATCATTCAATCAATATGATAAAAACAATACTTGCTATCTACCGTTTCTTGCTTTCACTCCGCTATAATGTAGAGATTAAGGGTATAGAAGTTCTTAAAAACAACAAATCAAAATTTATTTTGCCCAATCATCAGGCTTTGGTCGATCCTCAGATACTTTTTCCACATATACTTAAATATGCAAAAGCAGTTCCAGTGGCTTCCGAAATATATTATAACAAACCCATACTAAAACAACTTTTCGATGTGTTCGGAACTGTTATCGTCAGCGATATTACAAGTAGTAACCGTGATGCTGATGCCTTAAAAAATATTTATACAAATGTAGTTAAAGCCCTGGAAACCGGTAAAAGTGTGGTGCTTTATCCTTCCGGACAAATTACGGGTCAGGGTTACGAAAAGATATTTAATAAACAAAGTGCATGGGCAATCGTTGATAATATTCCTGAAAATACAGCAGTAATTGGAGTAAGGATAAGCGGTTTGTGGGGAAGTATGTGGTCCAGAGCCTGGGTGGGCAAGTCGCCACATTTTATTAATACTTATCTCAAAGCTATCTTTTTGGTGCTGGCTAATTTAATTTTCTTTCTGCCACGCCGAAAAGTAAAAATAGAATTTGTCGATATTACTAAAGATGCCATCAAAAAGTCAAAAGAAAGCAAGCAAGCATTTAATCTTTTCCTCGAAGACTTCTATAATATAAATGGAGAAGAAAAACTATTATTCTTAAAGCATTATTTTTATGCTCCTGCACTCAAACGCGATTTGCCAGCTCGTATAGAAGGTTCTGTAAAAGATATGAAAACCAATGCCGAAGCAAAAACAGATGATATTCCCATTGAAATTTTCCGTAAAGTTGCCGAAATTATTGCCAAAAATACTGCAATTCACATTGATAAAATTAAAATTACTTCCAATCTTATTCTTGAATTAAATGTAGATTCTCTGATGATGGTATCAATTATCA
>CAZYEM010000100.1:12251-13481 GCA_964646395.1 uncultured Bacteroides sp. | reverse complement strand
TTTTCCATCTGTCTGGTAAATTTCTATATTTCTTAATTCTAAGTTATTTTTAATTTTAATATTAAATGAACCTTTATTTGGATTTGGATAAATTTGCACATTGTAATTTTCTTCTTCACCAATTGCAGTCGATATAATCTGAATCATTTTATTTATTGTATCGGCACTACAACTATTTTTTGCAATAAGCTGAACCATATAGATTCCGGAATTTGTATAGTCATGTACAGGGTTGGGTTGAGTGCTGTAATTTCCATCACCAAAGTTCCATAAATATTGAGTGGAGTTAGCTGATGAATTTGTGAACAGAACTTGTAATCCAACTGGATTTGATGTAAAATTCGCTTGTGGATTTGGATTGTATAATCCTATATTCCATAGATTAAGACTGTCTAAAACGATTTGCGAAGCTGCATTTTGAAAGATGTTTGCATTGTAAAGAAGTACATTTCCATAATAATTAATTCCAACCGGGGTTTCTTTAAAAATAGTTGCATAAAATGTGCAGGCAGCCAAATAAGTACCATTTTCTGCAGGGTGATAATTGTCTGATGAATAGAGTTCTATAGTAGGGTAATTTTGTATTACATTTCGCCAAGCCCAGCCGCAGGGAGCTACAGCCGCATTAAGCGTGTCGGCAATGGTCATATAGCCGCTTCTCAGTCGTTGCTGCATGTTTTCGTAAGTATCGCTTCCAACAGGCAAACCCTGATCTCCGTATTTATGTGCCCAGGTCATAAAGAAAAGTGTACGTGTACAGGGCGAATTATTATGTATCATGCTGTCGAGGGTAATAGCGAAAGGATACATCATGGTTTCGCGTTCGGGAATGAAAGATGGGATTTGACTTTGTTCCTGCAAAACTACATAATCCCAGTTGTTTGAATATATTTTCTGAATTGTGGCGCTGTTTTGCGAATGCATCTGTAGAGTGTATCCTCCAAATGAACTTTCTTCAACGAAAACCTTTTTGCCTGCACTGCTTGCCAGTTGGTAAAACATATTCGGCAGATTGTTTACGTTAGTAAAGCTATTGCCAATAAATAAAATCTTAACGGTATCGCTTAGCTGAGAATAGGTATTAATAGCTGTAAAGCATGAAATTACAATAATAAAAATTGTTTTTTTAATCATATAATGAAATGTATAAAAATTTTAATTCTTATTTATGACAAGAATTAGGTCAAAAAGGTTTGCTGATGTTTTTCAAAAATCAGGTATTCAAAATAC
>CAZYEM010000100.1:442-12151 GCA_964646395.1 uncultured Bacteroides sp. | reverse complement strand
GAATTAGGTCAAAAAGGTTTGCTGATGTTTTTCAAAAATCAGGTATTCAAAATACAAAAGGAAATGACCTCCCGTCTGCAAGAAACGATCTCCCATCTGTAAGAAACGACCTCTCGTCTGTAAGAAACGACCTCTCGTCTGTAAGAAGTGATCTCCCGTCTGTAATAAATGACCTCCCGTCAATAAGAAATGACTTCCCGTTTGTAAGAAATGACCTCCCACTTGCAAGAAGTGACCTCCCGTCTGCAAGAATTGATTTTTAATTTGTTTGAGTGTATTTTTTAATTTGTAATATAAATTTCCTGATAATTTTTACACCTCTGCTTTATTGTGATTATTTTTTTGTAACCTTACGAATGCTTACTTACCACAAAGATAGTTTCTTCAATGGTGATACTTTGATATGCAAGTAAACCATATTTTTCAATTGTTTCAGAATTTAAGGTTTTAATAAATTCATTGGAATCAACTGTAAAACCACCTTTTTCTAACTGGCTGGCATAATCGTTTCCAAATTCACGCAAATGGTCTTTTTGTCCAAAATGTTTTTCACGTTCGGAAGGGGAGGTGATACTTTTGTCTTCGTAAGTAGTTTCCCTTTTGTCATTTACAGGCGATTGTATTATTCCCCAACCACCCGGTTTCAATACGCGGTGCAGTTCTTTCAACGCTATTACATAATCATCCACATGTTCCATAATATGATTGCAAAACAATACATCGAAATGATTATCGGGGAAAGGGATGTTTTGAACATCCATTTTCACTTTTGCCAGTGGCGATTCCAGATCGGCAGTAATATAATCGATATTGTCAAGTTTTTCAAAACGGTTGATAAAGCAATATTCGGGAGCCACATGCAACAACTTTATTTTATCGGTAAAGAAATTAGTTTTCTCTTTCAAAAACAACCACATCAGGCGGTGACGTTCCAATGCCAGGCAATTCGGACAAAGGGCGTTTTCGCGTGGCGTAACGTATCCATAAGGCAAAAACCTACGGTAATGATGCCCGCAAACCGAACATTCCACTTTGTTTCCCATATAAAACAAGGCTAGAAATTTACTGGCAATATGGCTTACTAATTGAATGTATTTTCGAGGAATCAGATTTATAAAGAATTTGATAATGTGCTTCATTTGAATATTTTTAGTCGGAAAACGGATGACCGAATGCCGAAGTTTTATAAATGGCAAAGATATGAAATATTAATATTTTACAAATTGATTATTGTGGGTTTTGTCTTGATATTGTCTTCTGACTTCAAATGTTTAATCAACAAACTTTTTAAACCAGATTTCCAATGCCATTATCTGCCATAAAGTATTAGCATAAGCCGGATTGCCATTCAGATATTTTTTATATTCATCTTTAATAAACTGATGATTATAAATACTTCTGTTATTGAAATCAGAAGAATTCAATAGCTTTTCCATGTATGGTTTCATTTCATTACGTAACCAAAAATGTTCGCCGGGAGCTAAGAAACCAACTTTGTCTTTACGTTCCATAATTTCTTTTGGAACTATATTTTTCAATGCTTCTCTATGGATATATTTCCCTAAATGCTTATGAATCTTATATTCGGAAGGCAAAGAAAAAGCAAACTCAACCAAACGGTAATCCAAAAAAGGAACACGGCTTTCGATAGAATGTGCCATGGAATTTCTGTCTTCAAAATGCAATAATGTTTGGATAGATGTTGACATCATTTGATTGTACAAAAAATTAGATAACTTATCGGTTTTCAAATCGCTGATATTATCAAATATAGCCGAATCATCATATTTTAAAGTTAATGGGTTTCCAAGTCTTCGTTTGGCTTCTTGTTTGTAAATGGTAGATTCTGAGAAGAATAAAACTGCAGCGAGTTTCATCAGTTTGGAAGTAAGATTTCCTTTTGGATTAAATTTTACATAATCAGGATATTCTTTTGCAAATTGCATTAGTTTACCTGATTTTAGTAAATAGGCATAATATCTGTAAAAAGCATGGTGATAACCTCCTGTAATTTCATCACTTCCTTGTCCATCTAGTAAGACGGTAACTCCATTTTCCCTTGCAATTTTCATCACATAGTTTTGCGAAATCGGGCTTGAGCCGGGAATCGGGTAATCATGATGCCAGGTTATGTTTTCAATATCATTCATTACTGTTTCAGCATCAGCTGAAACATAAAAGGGTTTGGCGTTAAATCTTTCGGCAACTAATTTTATCCATTTTCGTTCATCATATTGAGGTGTATAAGTATAAAAAGATGAGAATGTTTTAAATTGTTTATCGGTGCAACTCACTGCTGTTGCAACAATTGCCGATGAATCCAACCCACCGCTCAAAGCACTTCCAACTTCCACATCGCTTCGCATTCGAAGTTTTACTGCATCTGTAAACAAATCGCGGTATGAAATGCAGGCATCTTCAAAGCTTAATTCTGATTTTCCAAAAGTATGGGTTGGCAAATCATAATACTTTTTTATTTCCATTTTCGCATCCTGAATGGTAATGAAATGAGAATGTGGTAATATTTTTATGTTTTGAAAGTAAGAGCAATCTGAATTAATGAGATAAGATCCTATTTTGAGGCTTTTATAAATAACTTCATTGTTGATACTTTTATCAATATCATTTGCTAAAATCTGTTTGATTTCCGATCCAAAAATAAACTGATTTCCATCATAGAAATAGTTAAATGGTTTTACTCCAAAGCGATCGCGGGCACAGAATAGTAATTTTTTTGTTTTATCCCACAATGCAAACGACCACATTCCGTTAAAACGGTTCAAACAATCGGTTCCCCAGATTTTGTATGCATTCAGAATAACTTCGGTATCTGTTGCTGTATTGAAACTACATCCCAGTTTTTTTAATTCTTCTCTTAGTTCAATATAATTGTAAATTTCGCCATTAAAAACTATCCAGATATTTCCATTTTCAATATTCATTGGTTGGTGACCTTTCGGACTTAAATCTAAAATTGATAAACGACGAAATCCTAATCCCAGATTGGCTGCAAAATCATTGGTTAAAGGATTGCTTATTGCTTTTATTTCAGAAATTGTTTCATCTCCAAAACAATGAACAGTTGTTCCTGATGATGTATTTAAAAGTACAAAACCTTCATCGTCAGGGCCTCTATGACGAATCAGTTTTGCCATTCTGTTGAGTTTTTCAACTTCAACCGGTTTATTATTTATATTGAAAATTCCACAAATTCCACACATATTTATTTTTTTTCTTTTTCAATGATTTCCCAATATCCGCCTTTAGCAGGACCTACATATCTTATCTGTTTTAATTTTTTCAGGTTTTTAAGATGATATCTAATACCCTCTTCTGATAATGTTAATTTACCTGCAATTTCTCTTGCAGTAATGAATTGATTTTTAGATATTATATCAATTATTTTCTCGGTAGTTTTACTGGTAGTTTTGCTGGTAGTTTTGCTGGTAGTTTTGCTGGTAGTTTCTTCCGGTTTTTTCACTATTCTTAATTCCTTCTTATTATCCTCAACGATGTATTTTTTTTGAGAAGTTTTGTATGTTAAATCTTTAAAAAAAATTATTTGCATACCATCAGCAAATTCTTCAATTTTAGGTTGAGGTAAATTTGCTTTCGCTATAATATCAATCATTTGGATTAAACCTCTGCCCCATGCTTCAATATATCCTATCCGAAAAAAAATATTGGCAATCAGTGCATTTCTTCTTTTTGAAGGATGTTCCTTCAATAACATATCGATAGTTAAGGGTGAAATTAAAGTGCCGCTATTCCATATTACAAGTTTATTGTCATAAATACGGATGGTTATATCAGTTTGTTCTCCATAATCTCTGTGAACAATGGCATTCAGAACAGCTTCTCTTATTGCTTTTTCAGGATATTCAAGTGTTTCAATACGTTCAATACCTTTATAGGAAATTGGAGAATTCAGATATTTAATTCTCAGAATATCAATAATTTTATCGGGCATTTCTATTATATTGCCTTCTATTATATCCTGACTTATCAGATCAGCTCCTGAATTTCCAAATCTACCTATTTTTACAGTTGCAGTTCTTATATATTTAGCTGGTCTTGTTCCGAAAAGCAAAATTGCAGCTCTGGTAATTTCACCATTCTCTTTAATTAAATCCAGATTTTTTAAAGTAAAAATAATATCATTATTCAGTGCTTCAACTGAAAGTCGGTTTACATTGACTGCTTTAGCAATAAATTGGCGAATTAGATGATTATCAAGTTCCTCATATTTTGCAAGAGGAACTGTTATTTCATCCCAAGTAATATTATCTTTCTTTAAAATAAATTCTCTAAGTTTTTGTCCTTGTAGTTCCTGAACTGTGCTTCCGCTTCTGATAAAATATTTTCCGTGAAATGAAATAGGAACAGAACTTGAAGTGACCCTAATTTCAATGACTTTTTTATCATTAGTAAGCTTATAATCAATATCTACAATAATTCCTAATAACTGAACTGCTTTATTGGGAATATCCTCCAGTAATTTCTTAATATTCTTAACTCCAACAATAGTTCCATCGTCTTTAATTCCAATAAATAAACTACCACCATATGAATTAGCAAAAGCACAGATATGCTTCAGAAATTCATCCCGCCAGGATTCTTTAAACTCAATATGTTGGTTTTCATTCATACAGAACTGTCTTTAAGATTAAAGGTTTTCTTTATACCATGAAATTGTTTTCTCAATTCCTTCATAAAAAGTATATTGAGGTTCATAGCCAAGAAGTATTTTTGCTTTAGAAATATCAGCCAATGAATGCTTTATATCTCCATGTCTATCTTCTCCATAAATTGGTTTCAATTCTTTTTCCAATAAATTGGCAACTTTGTAATATACTGCGTTTAATGTAATTCTTTCTCCACAGGCAATATTAAATACTTCGCCGGCTGCTTTTGAAGAAGCCTGACAAGCCAGTAAATTGGCATGAATTACATTTTCAACAAACGAAAAATCTCTGCTTTGTTCGCCATCACCAAATATAGTAACTTGTTCATTATTCATCAGTTTCTTTGCAATAATGGGAATTACAGCAGCATATTGAGAATGTGGATTCTGTCTTTTGCCAAAAACGTTGAAATATCTTAAAACGATGGTTTCCAGTCCATAAATAGAATAAAATCTTTTTGCATATAACTCCATTGCAAATTTTGTTATTGCATAAGGAGAGAGCGGATTTTCACGCATTTCCTCATTGCGGGGCATATCTGCAGAAATACTTGGATTATTTCCATAAACTGAAGATGAACTAGCACTTATAAATCTTTTTACTTTAGAATCTTTTGCAGCAACCAGCATGTTTAAAGTTCCATCCACATTATTTGCATTGGAGTTTATTGGTTCGGCAATGGAACGTGGAACTGAGCCTAAAGCAGCCTGATGTAACACAAAATTAATATCTTTACAGGCAGTCTGACAAATATGTAAATCCCTTACGTCGCCTTCTATAAGTTCAAAATGAGGATTTTTCTCAAATTCGTATATATTTTCACGTTTACCGTTCGAAAAATTATCTAAAACCCGAACAAAATGTCCATCATGCAATAGTCTTTCAACAATGTTTGAACCAATAAAACCAGCGCCTCCAGTTACTAAATAATTTGCCATTACTTTTATTTTAAGTATTTTTTTAATGTTTTTACCAATTCTATTTCTCTTTTTTCAAAGGAAAAGTTTTCAATTATTCTTTGTTTTGCCAATTCACCAAGAGAAATATCACTTTCAAATGCTTGATTTAAGGCTGATTTCATCAATGCTATATCTTTCTTTTCAATAATAAATCCAGTATCTCCAATAATTTCAGGAATTGCATTTACCTTACTTCCTACCGGAATACATTCGCATAACATAGATTCGCACAATACATTAGGCATCCCTTCAGTTAATGAAAACAGACAAAAGACTTTTGCTTTCTGATAATATTCAATTAAACCTTGCTGATTCGTTTGAGGTATTATCTTCAAATTAGATGGAATTTCAATTTTATTTTGAAAAGCAAAATCTGTTGACATTCCAATAATTACAAAGTTCTTTTCAGGCATAATTCTTGCCATTTCAATGAAAGAATCAATTCCTTTTAACTGAAATGTCCTGTAATTATCAATAAAAGCGACTGTAATAGCCAGATTTTCATTCTTTGCAAAATTAGTGTTTTTGTTCCAAAAGTCCAGTTTAAAACCATTATAAATCACTTTAAATTCAGCTTTTGTATTTGGTACAAAATGTTTTACACCTTCTTTTCGAATATTTTCATTGTCGTAATAATTAATGTTTTCAATTAATGTCGGATTGTTTGGTAAAATTAAGTCAGCATTTTTAAAAGCAAACTTCACACACCAGCCTCTTAATTTATTGTGATAGGCACCATATTGATATTCAGGAATATGAACTGCATCGTAACCTCCAACAACTATTACAAGTTTCTTGTTAAATATTTTACAGAAAATAGCAATAATAGCAGCATAGTAGTCACAAAATCTGATAAATATAATCTGACAAGACCATATATTTACTAATAGGAAAATTTTCATTTTGATTAAGCTCCAAAAGAAATTTCCCAAGCCTTTTTGATTCAATAAGAAAGACTTAACACAGAAATGTTTTGTTAATATTTCTTCATCAAGTTTGATGAATGATGAATTTGCCGATTTAATATAAAGAATATCCGCCATTTATGAATTAAAAGTTTTTCTCCAGATTTCAAACATCAATATCATATAAATCTGATTTGAATAATCATATTTTCCACTTCTGTGTAATTCAATTATTTTACAAATATATGAATAATTAAAAATACCGGAATCCTTAATGTTTTTCTCTGATAGTATTTCATTTATATAATCTTTAAGTTCATTTTTTACCCATTCACCAAAAGGAACATTAAAGCCATGTTTTTTCCGGTATAATATATCATTGCTTAGGTATTTTTCCATGGTTTTCTTAACGATTACTTTTCCATTCATACCATTAAGTTTTAAATGATCAGGTAATTGAGTTGAAAATTCTGCCAGTCGGTAATCCAGAAATGGTGTTCTGGATTCAATACTTACTGCCATTGACATATTGTCAACTTTCTTCAGCATTTCATCCGGAAGTGAAGTTTTAATATCTCCTAATTGTCGTTTAAACAATCGACTGCCTTTTATTTGTTTTGAATAATATTTTTTGTAAACAGAGTTAGAATCATAGTTTGATAATTCTCCCCAGATATTCTCATTAAACAGATTTCCTTTCAAAGTTGCATCAAAATATGAGAAATTATCAATAAATGCATCATCTCTGTTTTTAATAGCCATTTTGAAGTAATCTCTTGCTTTTCTGGATTTTAATGCAAATGAATTTTCTCCTTTTAATGCAGTCAATGACGTTGTCCATAAGATAAATTTCCGTAAAGGCATTGGAATTTTCTCAATACTGTCAAATCTTGTATCATGCGTGTAACGAAATGGATATCCTGCAAAAAGTTCATCGCCACCATCTCCTGATAAGGCTACAGTAACATGCTCTCTCGTCATTTTAGATAAGTAGTAAACTGCAAAAGCCGAACTTACTGCAAAAGGTTCGTCGAAATGCCAGGCTAATTTTGGCAGAATATCAATATATTTACCACTGAGGTTAAATTCAGTATGATGTGTTTGAAATTGTTCTGCAACTTGTTTTGCATAAATGCTTTCGTCAAATTTCTGCTGATCTTTAAATGCAATGGAAAAAGTTTTGATATCTTTAACCCCGTTTTTTGCCATCATAGCTACAACTGCTGAGGAATCAACGCCTCCACTCAAAAATGCTCCCAATGGAACATCACTTATCATTCTGAGATTTACGGCATCTGCAAAAAGTGATTCAAATTTATCAAGATAATAACCGTCTGATTTATAATTATTTGTTTCAGCTTTTAAATCCCAGTATTTTTCATTTTTAATATCTGTGCCACTAATTATCAGTCGATGACCGGGTTCTAGTTTTCTGATTTTTTTATAAATGGTTTTAGGAGCTGGTATCGACATAAATGAAAAATAATCAGATAAAGCAAGATTGTCAATTGTTTTGTCAACATTTTCATGTTCAAGTATGGATTTGATTTCAGATCCCCACAGAAATTTTTCATTATCAATATAATAGTTAAATGGTTTTACACCCATTCTGTCACGGGCTGCAAAGAGAATTTGTTTTTTGCTGTCCCAGATTACAAAAGCAAACATTCCATTTATCTTATGAACCATGTCAAAACCGTAATCCTCATATAAATGTAACATATATTCAGTGTCGGAACGTGAGCGTAGTTGATGCCCTTTTCTTATGATTTCATCTTTATAATCCAGATAATTGTAAAATTCTCCATTAAAAATTATCCAGATAGATGCATCTTCATTACACATCGGTTGATGTCCATCTGGTGTTAAGTCTATGATAGATAGTCTTCTGTGTCCAAGTCCGACATTTTTATCAATATAATGACCTTCATCGTCCGGACCCCGATGTTCAATAATGTCAGTCATTTTCTTTAATTGAGAAAAATTTACAGTTCTTTGTTTATCAAAGTAATATATACCAGTAATTCCGCACATTTCGTTATTTGTTTGTTTTTAAAAATACATCCAGTGTTTTTTTTAAGAAAACCGGATATAAAAACAGAAATTTATAGTTGCTCCAAAAATAAGATAAAAGTTTGAATTTTTCTATATTATTCTTTGATTTACATTCATGAATATAAATACCTGTCAATTGCAATTTTAAATTTTCCTTTCGCCACTTAGTCCATATTATGTTATTATTGGTTTTCAAAATTGCAAAATTACTAACGTTATCAATCCATTTTAAGTTATCTAATAATTTATTAAACCCTGAAAATGAAGATGCATTCGTGTTATGTTGCAACCATTTTCCTATAGGTTTCTTCACTAAAATTACTTTTCCGGTTAATGCCATTCGTAATATGGATTCCATGTCAGTGGATAAAATTTCTGCTGAATAAAAGTTCAGATTTAAAGCAATTTTTCTTCTATATATTGTAGCTAAATGAGAAAAATGATTAATTTTGATGAAGTTATATAGGTAATCTTTTCCTTCAAATACCTGAAAATTATTTTCTATATTAGGATTTTTAATAATTTCTTCTTTTCCGTTTTCAAAACTTAAATAATGACCAGCTTGAAGAAATACAATATTTTCATTTTTCTGAGATTCAATTAGCTCAATTGATGTTCTTATAAAAGTTGTATCTGTATAAAAGTCATCACCATCCAGATTTACAACCCATTCTCCTTGAGCTTTTTCGTATAAAAGGTTGTGATAATTTTTAACTCTGCCTAGTCTTTCCTTATTTCTGAAATATTTTATTTGAGGATATTCAATAAAGGTCCTGATTATTAATGGTGTATTATCATCTGAGCAATCGTCGCCAATAATAATCTCAAAATTTTCATAATCTTGATTCAGTGCACTTTCAATAGCTTTTGCTATATATTTTTCCTGATTGTAGACAGGTATTATTACTGAAACCAAGGGTTTTGACATTTGTTTATTTCTTTTCTATTTCAAATTCTATTTCATAAGCTGGTATGATATAACAAAAACTTCCCTCATACCATTCCTGCATAAATTTGGAGGAATTAAAAATAATCTGCCAGATCATTTTGATGTAGTTTCTAACAATAAACGGTGATTTAAAACAAATCTTCATTTTATTTATTTTAAAATCTTCTTTATTATAAAAATTAGGGACTCCTCTTTTATAAAAATTATCCTTTGAAAAATAGCTAAATGTGTACAAACCAAAGAAATGATGGTGAGTGTAATCACTATAAAAATATGGATTTGAAAAATGTGGAACTTTTCCGATTTTTTTTCCTCCTTTTTTCAAAATGCGATAAATTTCCTTCATGAAAAATTCCAAACTATCAATATGTTCCAGAAAATGAAAAGAATAGATTTCATCTACAGAATTATCAGGAAGAAATGAAAATCCTTTGTTTAAATCTGCAATTATATCAATATGAGGTAAATCTATCATATCAATGGTAATTGCATTTTTAATCTGCTTTTGTTGTCCGCAACCAAGTTCAATAATAACTTTTTCGCGATTACCTAGTGAAGGTATTATATTATGTTTGTCTGTTACTGTCATTTAAAATTGTTTTTCTTGTTTATTGTTTTTGAAATATTTTGGTAAAATTTTGTTTAATGCTAAATTATAATAAAAATTGGTTTGATGGTTAATTTTAAAAACGATATTTAAAATTAAATAGATAATTAAATAAGTAGAAATGCCAATAATTAATTTAACAAAAACATTGTCGAAGTATTTAATGAGCTGAAATACAATTATTCCCAATAAAACATTTATTAATATTATTAAGCATAAATATAATAAAACTTTGCCAAATTTAATAAATGGTAAGAGGAATTTTAAGAAAAAATAAATAACAAATGTATTTAAAATATATTGTGTAAGCAAGGCATAAGGAAATCCAATTGCTCCAAAATTTTTAATTCCAAACCATACTAAAGCAATCAGCATTATATTAGCTGCTATTTGATACCAAAAAGAATAATTGATTAATTGAGCTGCCATATATAATCTAGATGCTAAGCCATTTATTGCATAAAATGGGAGTAGCAAAACAAGATATTTCATAAATAGAGCAGAATTTTTAACAGAAATTGCATCGAATTTTCCTCTTTGAAAAAGGATAGAAATTACTTCATCTGAAAAAATAAAGGCTAAAACAGAAACGGGTATCATTATAAAAATTAAGAACTTAGCTGTTTCTAGAAATACCATATTTAATCTTGTATAGTCTTTTTTTGCATATAGTTCATTATACCTTATTCCTGATATAGATGTGAATTGCGAGGTAATAAAATCATTAGGAATATTTGCTGTTTTTTGACCAAAATTTAATGCAGTTATAACTCCTGATCCAAAGCTACTTAAGATATATGCAGGAGCAAAACTCCCCAAAACAGAAGCTAAATTACCAGCTTGTGCATAAATAATATTTTTTTTAACTGCTTTAGTAAATTTAATCTTTTTATATGTAAAATTCCATTTTAAGTTTTTGTGAATTAAATAGATTAGAAAAATGGTATTTATAAGATAAGCTGTATTTAATCCAACTAAAATACTTTTTACGTCCCAAATGGAATGAAATAAAATGATAAAAATCAGAGCTGCCGAATTATTGATTATTGCAGCAATCATTGGCATTGTAAAGTATTTGTATGAAGTCAGAATGTCTGTTAAGTAATTGACAATTAATATTAATGTAAATAAAGGAATAAATAGCAGAAGCAAGGATTGATTCTGGGTTAAGGCATCTTTGCCAAATTTAGTAAACAAATCATAAAAGCCAACAGAATCAATAATAAGTGGGATTGAAACAATTAGGCCAATAATCAAATATAAGTATAAAAAGAAATTCAGGAATTGCATGGATTTTTCTTCACTATCCTGTTCTCTCAAACGCATGGATTCCGGTAAAAGTACAGCAAGATTTAGACCGGAAATTAATGTAACTATCAACCCTATAATTGAAGACATTACATAGAAATAAATATCTGTTTTTGTCTGAGTTCCAAAATAGTATGCAATCACAATGCTATTTACGAACAATATGATTTTTGCAATAATATTGAAAAAGGATGATATTGCAATTCCTTTTTGATAAGTTTCTATTTTTAAAAAACTCATT
>CAZYEM010000100.1:0-432 GCA_964646395.1 uncultured Bacteroides sp. | reverse complement strand
TTTAATGATAATAAACTTTGTATTTTGCAAAGGTAATAAAAGCTAAAATATTTTTGCTTAAGTTTTATTCATCATTTTTTTAAATGATTATTAATTTATCAACATTTTTACTTAAATAAAATAATTATCTTTGTATCATAATTATTTAATATATTGAAGATGCATTATATCAATCTAATAAAGCAATTTTCTGTTATAAGAATATTATTCATATTTGTGATTATTTTATTGTTTAACCAAGTTTTTTCTCAGCAATATAAATGGGCGAAAAATATTACAGGAAATAATCAAGCAGCAACATATTCAATGTTTGTTGACAATCAGTTAAATACATATATTACAGGTCAGTTTCAAGGAACTTGTGATTTTGACCCTGGTATTGGTATTCAAAATCTAACAAGTAGTGGTGATTGGGATCTTTTTATAGCAAAA
>CAZYEM010000099.1:0-13556 GCA_964646395.1 uncultured Bacteroides sp. | reverse complement strand
AAGGAAAACTCCTGCGTTACAAAGGAAAACTCCTACGTTGCAAAGGAAAACTCCTACGTTACAAAGGAAATTTCCTACGTTATAAAGAAAAACTCCTGCATTGCAAAGGAAAACTCCTACGTTGCAAAGGAAAACTCCTACGTTACAAAGGAACACTCCTACGTTACTTTGAAATACTCCCCAAAGAAAAACATTCCTTGGTTGCAAAGATAGCAACATGCATTACTAAGATACCATACATATCTTTGATTGCAACATACGAATCAAAGATACCAACATAGGAATCTTTGATTGAATCATGCATTTGCAAACTTAAACATATAGCCATCAATTAAATAGAAAGTTTTCACTTTCTTTTTTGTCTTTACAACTGTTTTTACTGTTTATCAATTAAATAACAACTAATAATTTATTGAATTTATACATTTACCTAATATTTGTAATTAGCAAATTTAACTTCATCAATTTTTCGCAATATTAAATCACCAGTTTAGATAAAAAAATATATACCTGTTCTGCTGATTTCCATAAGAACTGAAAACGATTTATTTATTAGCTATAGCCACTTGAAGTAAAAATTATAAAAACTAATAGTATATTTGCAATTAATTTAAAACAATAAGCAATTATGTGGGAAGAATTAGAAAAACTAACAAAGAAATATCATGAACTTAATTTACAAGAAGTTATTAATTATGAAAAATTCTGTATGATTTCTATTATGTGGCATTCTACAAAAATTGAGGGTTGTTCACTTACCGAAACAGATACTAAAGTATTGATAGAAAATGATATTACAGCAAAAGGCAAACCTTTAAGAGATCATCTTATGCTAAAAGATCATTTTGCTGCATTTCAATTTATTCAACAACAGGCAAAGTTAAAAAGAAAATTAAGTGCTGAATTTATTAAGGAAATCGGAGCAATGCTTATGCAAAATACAGGTTCAATAGTTAATACAGTATTAGGAACATTTGATATATCGAAAGGTGATTTTCGTTTGGCTCAGGTTTATGTTGACAAAAAGTATTTCCCCGACTATTCAAAAGTTCCTGATTTAACAGATAAATTATGCAAGCTTATCAATGATAAAATTGATGATGTAAAAAATGAAGATATTTTGAAATTAGCTGCTGATTTGCACTATAATTTTGTTAATATTCATCCTTTTGGTGATGGGAATGGCAGAACTTCAAGATTACTGATGAATTATGTGCAGATTTATCATAATCAGCCATTCATCAAAATATTTACAGAAGACAGAGCAGAATATATTGATTGTTTGAACGAAACTGAAGAAAAAGAAAATATTGATATTTTCAGGACATTTATTGCAAAACAACAAATAAAATTCCTGACAGCAGAAATTGATAAATTTAACAGAAAAGACTCAAACGTTTTTCTGATGTTTTAAATACTCCTTAATATTTGAAATTTAAATTTTTTCAGCAACAAATTACTCTAATTTAATAAACAAAATGATTATAATATCATGCAACATGCTACTATAAAGCTCATATTTATATACCAATCTTTATTTTTTAATAACAAATTAAACAATAATAAATTAATTTTGTTATTTAAATATTAAATAATTAACAAACCAAACTGCAACTGATTCTCCTAACTGCAAGCGATGGAGTATTTAACCTCTAGAGATCATAAAAGAATAAAATAAAGTCAAAAATTTGCAAGGTTTTTTTATTTGTGTTTTGTCATTAATAATTTACATTGATTTATTATTTTTGGTTTTTCATTAAATAATTGTAATTCTTTCAATTAATAAAAAAAAGCTTGTGGATTTATTTTATAAATAATAAAAAAACAATTAAAAAAATGAAAAAAATTATCTTCTTTACAGTTAGTATTCTATTTATTTTAAATGCAAATGCAAAAGTATGGCGTTTGAATAACAATTATGGAGTAAGTGCCGATTTTAGTGTATGGGACACTGCTTATGCACATGCCAATGCTAATGATACAATTTATGTTGATGGCTCTGTAAGTGCTTATGGAGACATTACTCTTAACAAACCGCTTTGCATTATTGGGCCAGGTTATTTTTTAAATCAAAATCCTCAAACTCAAAAATCAATTAATTCGTCAAACTTTGGGATTATTACATTTAATGATGGTAGTAGTGGAAGTATGATTAGCGGACTTGAATTTTCTCAAGCAAATATATGGTGTGGCAATATTTCAATAATCAGAAATAGAATAGCTAATATTTATTTTTATGGATTATCTTACAGCAATATTAAAATTTCTCAAAACTCCATTGGTTATAGTATTCAATCTCAGGAAACAACTGGTATAAAAAACAACATTATTATTAATAATAATATTTTCCAGGATGGTATTGGAATAGTTTTTACTAACAATTATTCCGGATTAATAAATAATAATACAATCTATAGTGGTTATCATTATTATTACGGTTATTATTATAATGCAATAAACACTTATGATTTTGTAATTTCAAACAATATTATTTATGTTGGAACAATTTCAAATGTTGGAATCACAAATGTTTTTAACAATATATGTAATAGCACACAATTACCGGCAGGCAATGGAAATCAATTAAATGTTAATATGGGAACTGTATTTTTGGGAAGTGGTTCATCTGATGGACAATCGCAGTTAAAAGCAGGCTCTCCAGCTATTGGAACAGGAACTAATGGAACAGATTGTGGAGCATTTGGAGGAGATGAACCATACGTTTTATCAGGTTTACCTGCCATACCTGCTATTTATCAGATTACTTCATCAGGGAGTGGAACCACAACCAATGGCTTAAACGTAAATGTAAAGGCAAAGACACACTAATAAATTATAATTGGTTAGTTTTCTTTAACAAATTGATTTTATTCAACAACATTGAGTGTTTTTAAATCATTTACATTTAAACTTATATTTATGAAAAAGTTAAGCTTTTTATTTTTATTGATATTATCAATATTAGATACACGGGCTGTTGAAATTCCAATTAATATGGAATCTGTTTTAAATAACTTTACAAATTCACCAGCAATAAATCTAAACAACAGAACCATTATTCAAATAGAGTATTTTATTGATATTGATCCAGGTTTTGGTAATGGATTATTAATTAATGTAATACCTGACACTATTATTTCGAAGGATATTAATATTCCAATGACAAATGTCAGCGATGGATTTCACACGCTATATTTCAGAGTAAAAGACAACCAGAATGTATGGAGTTTAACCCACACAATATCATTCTATAAATATTCATTATCTAATAATACAATTAATAAAACCATTACCAAGCTAGAATATTTCGTAGATTTTGACCCGGGTTTTGGTAATGGAACATCCATTTCTACAAGTAATGATACTTTGATTTCCAAGGATTTCGTAGTTCCAATGACAAATATAGGCAATGGATTTCATACGCTTTATTTAAGGGCAATGGATAATCAGAATAACTGGAGTTTAACCCATACGATGCCTTTCTGTAAAATATCTCATTCAAATGCAATAAATCAAAATATAACCAAAATAGAGTATTTTGTGGATATAGATCCAGGGTTTGATAACGGAACTGAAGTATTAACAAACAATGAAATAAATATTTCCAGTGATTTTGTTATTCCTATGACAAATACAGTCAATGGATTTCATACTTTATATATCAGAGCAATGGATAATCTGAATTTATGGAGTTTAACACATACTATTCCCTTTTACAAAATTTCTAATGCAAATGGATTAAACAAAAGCATTACTAAATTGGAGTATTTTATTGATACCGACCCAGGATTTGATAACGGTATAGCAGTTACAGTAAATCCCGATTCTAATATATCTAAGGATTTTATAGCCAACCTTACAGGTTTAACTAATAGTTTTCATACATTTTATGTAAGAGCAAAAGATAATGAGAATAATTGGAGTTTAACACAAATAGATACCTTTAGAATTTGCATTCCACCTCAGCAAACATCAAAACCAACCGGGACTACCATGATGTGTATAAATTCTCCAAATACAACTTATACTACACAGCGTGTTAATGATACTGTATCATATAGTTGGCGTATCAATCCAGCTTCAGCAGGTAGTATCAGCGGAAACGATACCATTGCAACCGTTAACTGGAACGATACTTTTACCGGACAAGTTTATATAATTTCTATTACACAAAATAGCTGCTCAATAACCTCATCCGATTCTTTACTTGTAAGTATAAATAATATTCCAACATTAGGTTTTACTGCCACCCCTTCATTAAACGTTTGTTCAGGAACATCGGTAACATTAAGCGGTAGCGGAGCTAATTCATATTCATGGTCAGGTGGTATTATTGATGGAGTTGCATTTATACCTTCAGCAACTACAAATTATACTTTAACCGGATCAAACGGAGACAATTGTTCTGCAACTTTAGAAGTCCGTGTTACCGTGGGCGGAGATTTTACTCTTGCAACATCAGCTACTAATGTTAACTGCGATCAGAATAATGGTACTGCAACTGTAACAGTAAGTAATGGTAATATTGGAAGTGGTTCAGGACAACTTTCATATATACCAACTACAACATTGAATTCATTTTATGGATCAAATTATTTATCAAAAATAAATGATGGTATATTTTCTGATGGTGTAATTTTTCAAACGAATAATCCTTATGAAATAACAATGACTTTTGCTTCATCAGTACGCTTAGATTCTGTAAAAATAAAAGGAGGTCAGTTTAATGGTAATTATAATATTCCGGGAACGATGTTGTTATACAGAGGAACTTCAACTTCAGGTACGCTTTTATCTACAATTGTCCCAACTTACAATTATCAAAACTATTCTTTTGCCAATAACCATACAAGTCAGGTTTATACATGGGTAGTTACACCTCTTGTGCAAACGGGCCACAGCTCAATTATTGAAATTACATGTTTTGGATCAACTGAAACATATACCTATCAATGGAGTGCAAATGCCGGTAGTCAAACCACTGCCACTGCCACTTCATTAGGCATTGGGACTTATTCTGTTCTAGTTACCGATGCTAATGGTTGTTCCAAAACAGCTACTAAAACGGTAAATGGAGATAGCATTTCTGTAGGAGGCATTGTTTCGGGAAGTACAACTGTTTGTTCAGGTATAAATAGTACAACATTAACTTTATCGGGCAATACAGGAAATATTTTAAAATGGCAATCTACAACAGATAATTGGTTAACAGTTAATGATATTTTAAATACCTCAAATACTTATTCCGCAATAAACCTTACTGCTACAACTCAATTCAGGGCAGTTGTACAAAGCGGCATTTGCAACCCGATTAATTCAGAAACAGCTATTATAACTGTAAATTACTTACCAGCCAATGCAGATATAATTTCAGGTACATTTACTCTTTGTCAAAACCAGAATGGAATAACTTACACAGTTCCTGCAATAAATAATGCAACTTCTTATATCTGGACATTGCCAGGTGGTGCAAGTGGCTCAAGTTCTACAAATAGCATAATTGTTTCATTTTCAGCAGCAGCAATCTCAGGAGATATTACTGTAAAAGGACATAATTCCTGTGGCGATGGTTCTACGTCAAGTAAAGCTATTATTGTAAATCAAACACCGGCAACACCAATCGTAACAGTTCAAAATAATTGTGGTAATTCTGTACTTTCAACCACTGCTACAGGCACATTATTATGGAGTAACGGGGCAACAAATTCTTCAATTACAGTAAATAATTCAGCAGCTTATACAGTTGTACAAACGATAAATGGATGCACAAGTTTTGCAGGTAGTGGTACATCTGCACCAATACCAATAAATACTCAAATAATGAGTATTTCTGCTTCACCTGGCACAACTGTAACTTCAGGAACAAATATTACATTTACTGCTTCTACATCTGGTATTGTTATTCCAAATGATATTAATTGGTATGTAAACAATATTTTACAAGCTACAACCGGACTAACATTTAATATTACACCTGTTAATGGCGATAATATTCAAGCTAAAATAGTGCCGGTTGATTGCAACACAGGTGCTAATTCTAATACTTTTACTATTACAATTGATAATTCTGTGCCTTCGGCAGCAGAAACCATTTCAGGTATTACTTCAGTTTGCAAGGGGCAAAACGGAGTTGTTTACAGTGTTGCACCAATAATAAATGCAACTTCTTATATCTGGACATTGCCATCGGGAGCAACAGGAATTAGCTCAACAAATAGCATTATGGTTAATTTTGGACTTACTGCTATTTCAGATAGCATTAAGGTTAAAGGTCATAATTCTATAGGAGATGGACCTTATTCTGCTCTAAAAATCACAGTAAATACAGTACCTTTAGCTGCTGGTTTAATAAGTGGATCATCTCCGGTTTGCCAGGGTCAAAATAATGTTACCTATACTGTTTCATCTATCTCAAATGCAACCTCCTATAGCTGGTCTTTGCCTTCAGGTGCAAACGGAACAAGTTCCTCAAATTCAATAACAGTTAGTTATGGAAATTCTGCTATCTCAGGTTATATTGCAGTTAAAGGATTCAATAGTTGTGGAGACGGCGAACCCTCTTTAAAAGCAATAACCATTAATCAATTACCTGAAGCAGCTGGAACTATAATAGGTACAACAACAATATGTAAAGGAGAAAGCAATTTGGTTTATACTGTTCCATTAATAAGTAATGCAACAAATTATATATGGACATTACCTTCCGGAGCAATTGGAAGCAGTAATACAAATTCAATTACAGTAAATTATGGTGAATCTGCAGTTTCAGGAAATATAACCGTTAAAGGCAATAATTCCTGTGGTGATGGAAATTCAACTTCTTTATATATTAATGTTAATCAACCATCTGTTGCTGCAACCGACATTAACGGAAACCTTTCATTATGTGTTGGAGAAAACTCAACACTAAGCATTCTGGGAGGTACTTTAGGAACTTCGGCAGAATGGAAATGGTATGCTGGAAGTTGTGACACAAATTTAATAGGAACAGGAACTTCAATTGTTGTAAATCCAACAGTTACAACAACCTATTTTGTTCGAGCCGAAAACAGTTGCAATTTCACAAACTGTATAAGCCAAACAGTTAATGTCAGTAATAATCACTTACCTGTTCTTAGTTATACTGGTAATAATGGATATGCAAGTAATCTTGTTAACCCAACTGATGGAACACCTACTAATCTATATCGATTTGAGGTTCGTTACACTGATATTGATGGAAATTTCCCTGCAGCCACATATCCAAGACTTCAGCTTGATTTTGAAGGAAATGCTAGTTATACTAATTCAAACGACAGATTGTTTTTCTTGCAGGAAATTAATCCAAATGATTTGAATGTAACCGATGGAAAAGATTATTATTATATAGCTTCTGCACTTCCTGAATCACAAAACTGGAATACTCTTATTACTGTAAATGATGATGGAGGTTGTTCTTCTTCTATTGGCCCGGTTAATGAACCTAATATTATGCGATTAGCTGATTTATCCATTTTCGCCAATGATATTACTTTCTCTAATTCTAATCCTAATCCAGGCGATTATATTACTGTAAATGCTACCATTCATAATTATTCAGGCAGAAATGCAACTAATTTTGTGGTTCATTTAGTTAATCAATTTAGTCCTTCAATAGTTTATCCTGATATTACCGTTCAACAAATATCAGCTTATGGTTCAACTACTGTTTCCTGGACTATTCAAACACCATCTAACCCTGCTTGGTGTCCAATGCAGGTATTTATTGATTATACTGATATTTTGACAGAACCAAATGAACTGGATAATCAAGCAATACGACCTTTTAAAAATGGAAATTATTCATTACCCGGTCGTATTGTTATTACTGCAAATGCAAATCCATATACGTATCTATCGGGAACTTCTGTTAGTATTTGTGGTAGTGCATATTATACAGGAACAGCTGTTCAGTTAACTGACACCTCCTGTGCAGGAGCAACTGTAAATTATACCATTGTTGAAACCGGTCAAACAGGAAGTACAAATACCAATTCATTGGGAAACTATTGCTTCTCTTTCAACTCCCCTATTACAGGTGGAATTTATCATGCTAATGTTCATATTACAGATTATACCCTTGATGGCGATACTGCAACTAGTTTTGAAATTATTGAACCAGCGGTTGTATCAATATGCGTGGGTCCCGATCTAGTTTCAAGTATTTCTTTAAGTTCAGGTATTAGTAATTGTAGCGGAAGTTACTGCACAGTAATTCGTGCTGGACAATCTTTAACTGGTACAATGACCATAAGTAATGTGGGAAATGCTGTAAGCACATCTACAATTCTGAAAGTAGATTTGCCAGACGGCACTCCCGTTCCCGGGCCATTTACAATTCCTGCATTAAGTCCGGGTCAATCATACTTGGTTAATCTTCCTTCTATGACATTTAATACTGTAGGTGGAACTTATATTTCTTCTTATGCTGACTATAATAATCAGGCAAACGAATGTAATGAATTCAACAACAGTAATTCTGCCTGTATTTTAGTTTTGCCTGTTCTGCCTGATATTATTGCTTCGGGAAGTATGTCGCCGAATTATTATCAATGTCAGTTTAATAACTTGTCATTCAGATTAGATAATGTTAATGGTACTGCAACTGGAAGTTTTAATACAAGACTAAAAGTTTATAAAGGAGGTATTCTTAACGAAACGCTAAATCAAACAGTTACAAATATTAATCCATTATGTTGGACTTATGTAACATTTAATTATAGCCCTCCTGATACGGGTAGTTATAGTTTTGAATTTCAATCGGATATTGCAAATACAATTGTTGAAAGTAACGAAACCAATAACAACGTTACATTGAATACTCATTTTAGTATTTGTAAACCTGATCTTTATGTGTCAGGTTGTGGCTATTTGAAAGTTGAACCTGTAAATCCAACTTATCCAGGTACAATAAAAGTATTGGCAACTGTTATTAATGGGGGATTAGCTGTTGCTAATGGTCCTTTTATTATTAACTTTGACGTAGCAGGTACAATATACCCTTATACTTTTAGTGGTAATCTGCCAGTAAATCAATCTCAACAAATATTCTTAACAGTTCCTACTCCATCTTTTGGAAACAACTTATTAACTGTAACTGCTGATGCTGCAAATGTTTTGTCAGAATCAAATGAATACAATAATGCTTCTTCTGCTAATCTTTGCTGGGATTTCAGTTTAAGTTCACATTGTGGTGGAAATATGTTCTGGAATCATATTCAAATGAGAAATCAACCGGTAACATTTACTGTAGGAGCTTTTAATTATGGAATTTATGAAGCTTCGCATCTTAAAGTTAAATTTGAAGTTAGTGGACCCGGTTTAACAGGCTGGGTTGATTTGGGTTATGTAAGTACTTATGCAGGCACTACTTGTACATGTCCATTTTCTGTTACCTTACCTACTCCATTTGCTTTCCAGCAAACGGGTACGTATCAGGTTAGAATGACTGCTGATTTTGGTAATGAATACATTGAATGTAATGAAACCAATAATGTTTTAATCGTAAATGTTCAGGTTTCCGATTTACCTGATTATCGGGTATTGTCACAACACATTGCTCCTTCATTATTAAATCCGGAGCCCAATGTGCCTATTTCAATTGATTTAACATATGAAAACATAGGAACTACCAACAATGATTCACTGGAATTTTTTGCACAGGTTAACAATACACCTTTTGATTCGCTTCAGGTTAGTGGTTTAATGACCGGAAATTTCAATACAATTCATCTTTCGAATACCTGGTCGTCTGCATTACGTGGAATTCATGTAATTAGAGCTGTAATAGATCATGACAATGCTATTGTAGAAACCAATGAATTGAATAATGAAGCAACCAGGGCTTTTGTAGTCGGCAAATCACCTAATTTGCAGTTTTATGCTTTCGATATAAGTGATACTGTGCCAGGGCTTGGTTCACCGATTTATATTAATGCCACTATCAGAAATAATGGCTATGCCCATTGTGATGCAACTTATCAATTATTTTATATCGACAACAATAATACTGAAATTCCAATTGGTCAACAAGCAATTTCTGTAGATTCATTATCAAATATATATTTAACAATTCCATGGATAGTAACTGACTCAAGAACAACAATTATCGGACGAATCTTAAACAGTAATCCATCAGAATTTGATATTACAGATAATGAAGTAAGTAAAAATATAGGTGGCATACTTCAACTTGCAGTTTTATCTACTCCAGTAAGTTGCTATTCTTATTCAAATGGTGTTGCAAAAGTTATTATTTCAGGAGGACAATCTCCATATTATACAATGTGGAGCAATGGCCAGACCAGTGATTCAATTATTGTTGCAGCAGGTACTTATTCCGTAATGGTTACAGATGCTAATTCATATTCTGCAAGTGCTATTGTTAACATAACCCAGCCTCCGGCAGTTCCTGTCAGTATTACTATTTCAACTGCTTCAACAGCAGTTTGTCCGGGTACAACAGTTGTTTTTACTGCTATATCTACCAATGGTGGGCTAAATCCTGTTTATCAATGGATAAAAAATGGTATTAATGTTGGAACCAACAGTTCTACTTATACATTAATACCTGCACATGGTGATACTATTAGTTGTTCATTAGTTTCTAATATAAGTTGTGCTATAAATAATCCAGCTTACAGCAATAGTCTGATAATGACTTTAAATCCTTTAGTTGCCTCAGCAGGAATTATTACTGGTTCTTCTCCTGTTTGTCAGGGTCAATCGGGTGTTGCTTATCAGGTTCCTCTTATTGCAAATGCAAATTCTTACTTTTGGACATTACCAAACGGAGCAACAGGTACAAGTACAACAAATAATATTACAGTTAACTATAGTACAACGGCTTCTTCAGGTAATATTACTGTAAAGGGAGTAAATACCTGTGGCTATGGCGAACCATCTCATAAAGCAATAACTGTAAATGTATTACCTGATGCGGCTGGCATTATTAACGGACCAACTAACATTACAAAAAACCAAAATGGTTTGAATTACTCTACAACTTTGATTAATAATATTTCCAATTATTTATGGACGCTACCTTCTGGAATGACGACAGCTAATAATTTATTACAATCAATTACAACATCTACCAATCAAAATGCTTATTCCGGTTTAATTACCGTAAGGGGGCAAAATGATTGTGGATTGGGAGCTTCTTCATCATTACTGATTAAAATACCTAAAGTATTAAATGTGAAACTATATCTTCAAGGATTATTCAATCCACTAACAGGAATCATGAATAAAACTCAGGATCAGAATGGTGATCATTTTTCGGAAAATACCGTCGATCTTATTACAATTGAAACTGCCAGACCAACAGTGCCATTCTTAAATGTAGAAACACAAAATTTGAACCTGAATGTTGATGGAACTGTTTCAGATATAGCAATTCCAGGACAGGACACCGGATCATATTATATTGTTGTAAAACATCGTAATCATTTGGAAACATGGAGTAACAATCCTGTTTCCTTTGATACAGATATCATCAATTATGATTTTACTACGAATGCAAATAAAGCCTATGGTAGCAATCAAAAAATGGTTTCAACAGGAAAATATGCAATTTTAGTTGGAGATGTTAATCAGGATGGAGTAGTTGATTTGAGCGATTTAGTTAATATGAATGCTGATTTAACATTAGGAACTGTATCTTATATTGTTTATGATCTAAATGGTGATGGCGTAGTTGATCTTTCAGATCTGGTTATGATTGATGAAAACCTAACCAATGGTACAGTGGTGATAACGCCATAATTAATTATAAATATAACATTTAGTGGAATAAATGCGTAGGGAATAACCGTTATGATAATATGCAAATAGTATCGTAACGGTTTTTTTAATTCATTTTAAAGCAGCATATAGGCTTACCGATTTATTAACTCAAAAGCAAAAAAAACCGTAACTTATAGAAATTGTATATCCCAATATCAGAGGAAGTCCGATGCCTGCTGCCAACAGTAAATTCAATTCTCTTGCCTAAGTTCAGTTCACTGTTTTTGGTGAACAGCTATTGTATTGCCTGAAAATGAAACAAACAGAATATCAATCTTATAGAACAATAAAAGTTCAACTTAAAAATCAAAAAAACAATGAAGAAAACAAATGTAAAACTCAATGCAAACAGAAAAGTAATTGATGATTTCAACTTAATGGATAGAAAATATGCCTGAGTTTTCTCCCTAAGGATAAACTGCCTGGTTAAGATTTCGCTGAACACCGTATAGACCAAAATCCCATTAGCTTTTCTGCCTAATGGGATTTTTTGTGAAGGGGATTTCGGCTATACAACTGAATGTTATGTGCTGCCCTTATTGTCATTGTTTCACAAGTTTAATAGTTCTGTTGTCTATTTTGAGAAAGTATAAGCCACGAGTCAACTCTGAAAAATCTTTTAGATCAATGTCGTTACCCGACCACACGATTTGTCCAAAATAATTATATAGGGTAAAATGTTCTTTTCCTGTCGTGTTCGACAGGTTGATTTTGTTTGAGAATGGATTTGGGAATGCTTCTATTTTAGTCTTTGTTTCGATTGTATTTTCAATTCCAGTTGTTAAGCAACCTAATGTATAATTTTGGAAAAATGGCCAAAGTAAATCAGTTGCGCTAATTTGAGTTGAAACTGGATTGTTGTTTGGATTTCCGCCTGGCCAACTATGACTGCCATCAGTGGTGGCATAATGATGAATTTCTACATTGCAGGAACAGTTATGTATTTTTATGAAGTCGTAATTAGTTCCATTGCCATTTACAATTGTGTCTCTTGACTGGCAATTATTTTTTTGAGACCATAAATTCATTGTGCTGTCCTGAGATGGAAAATATATTGTTGTCAATGGAGGAGCACCACCCATACCTCCAGTATATGGAACAATTGGGTCAACTTTTGAATGAAAGCTAATTATAGGGATTTTGTTTGTCGGATTACATGGATAATACATTTGTGAGCAGCAATTTGGTGCGATTGCTGCAAAACGATGGCTCAATTCGCAAGCTAATCTGTAACAAAGCATACCGCCATTTGATGAACCTGTTGCATAAACTCGGGTCGTGTCAATTGGATAATTTGAGAACAAGGTATCTAATAAATTATCGATAAAACCAACATCGTCAACATTTTGATTCATTGCAGGTGGGCAACAATTACCAGCATTCCACGAACGATTTTGGTTAAAAACCAGTCCTTCAGGATAAACTACTATGAACCCAGAACTGTCTGCCTTTTCAGAAAGTTTGCTTTGATAGGCAAATACAGTCCAACCCTGTGAACTTGTCGCTGCTTGTTGTCCGCCATGAAAACCTAGTATTAATGGATAACTGGCGTTTGAATTATAGCCTAGTGGTAAATGAATGTTATACTTTCTCCAAACGTTGCCAACGTTTATACTGTCGTAAATATCTGTTTGTCCGAAGCAACAAGTCAGCATAATAAAGTTCAAACAGATTAGTAAAAATATTTTTTTCATTTCGCAAAAGTTTAATTTTAGACTCTCAAAATTGTCAAAGGTTTAACTGGTCGTCTT
>CAZYEM010000098.1:0-13849 GCA_964646395.1 uncultured Bacteroides sp. | reverse complement strand
TTTAAAGTAATATGACAAAAGCAGAAATCGTAGCAGAAATTGCTAACAAAACAGGGATTGAAAAAGTATCTATTCAAGCAACAGTTGAAGCTTTCATGGATTCAATTAAAGCATCATTGGTAAATGGTGAAAATGTTTATTTAAGAGGTTTTGGTAGCTTCATCGTTAAAAAAAGAGCTGAAAAAACAGGTAGAAACATTTCAAAGAATACTACAATTATTATTCCTGCTCACAATATTCCTTCATTCAAACCAGCTAAAACGTTTGTAACTGAAGTAAAGAGTAAAGTAAAATAATTGTAAAAAAGACAAATTATGCCAAGCGGTAAAAAAAGAAAAAGACACAAAATGTCAACTCATAAACGTAAAAAACGTTTGAGAAAAAACAGGCATAAAAAGAAATAAATCTTTTTAACAATAATGTTTTTTTTAATTACATAATGGCTTTAATGCCATTATGTAATTAATTTTTTATACAATCTCGTTTTTTAAACGATGATTTTTTTAATGTTTATAGTCAAAATTCTATAAGCCAAAAGCTAAAACACACTACAAGTGAATAAGGAATTAATCATAGATTCGAGAGCCAATGAAGTTGAAATAGCGCTGCTTGAAGATAAACAATTAGTAGAGTTAAACAGAGAAAGGAAAAACAATAGTCATATTGTTGGTGATATCTATTTGGGGCGTGTGAAAAAAATTATGCCTGGATTAAATGCTGCTTTTGTGGATGTTGGTTATGAAAAAGATGCTTTTTTGCATTATCTCGATTTAGGACCTCAACTAAATTCTTTACTGAAATTTATTAAGATAGGGCAATCTGCCGATCAAAAGGTAAATATGGATAGTTTTGTTATTGAACCTGATATTGAAAAAACAGGTAAAATAACTTCTGTATTAAAATCTAATCAAAATATATTGGTTCAAATTGCAAAAGAACCAATTTCTACTAAAGGACCAAGAATTTCTTCTGAGATTTCATTTCCAGGAAGATATATAGTTTTAGTACCTTTTTCGAATCGTATTTCAATTTCTCAAAAGATTAAAAGTCAGGAAGAAAGAAATAGACTAAAACGTCTTATCCAAAGTATCAAACCTAGAAATTTTGGCGTAATAATACGTACCGTTGCCGAAAATAAGAATGTTGCTGAATTAGATACCGATCTACGAAATCTTGTAGGGAAATGGGAAATAATGGTAACAAAATTAAAGGACGCAAAATCACCTGAAAAGATTATTAGTGAATTAGATAGAACATCGGCAATATTAAGGGATCTTCTGAATAAAGATTTTAATAGTGTTATTGTAAATGATAGCGAATTAGCTGAAGAAATCAGAAGCTATATCATGACAATAGCTCCAGATAAAGTGGATATTATTAAAATTCATAAAAGTAAAATTCCAATTTTTGAACAATATGGTATTGATAAACAAGTAAAACTTTCTTTTGGTAAAACAGTAAGTATTAAAAGTGGTGTTTATTTAATTGTTGAACACACTGAAGCAATGCACGTTATTGATGTAAATAGCGGGCATCGTTTAAATACCGATAAGACACAAGAAACCAATGCACTTGAAGTAAATTTGGAAGCAGCAGCTGAAATAGCAAGGCAGTTGAGATTAAGAGATATGGGCGGAATTATTGTCATTGACTTTATTGATATGCATGAAGCTTCTAACCGAAGAAAATTATTTCAAAAATTGGTTGAGGAAATGGCAAAGGATAGTACAAAACATACTATTTTACCACCTAGTAAATTTGGGTTGGTCCAAATAACCCGTCAGCGTGTAAGACCTGAAATGAATGTTGAAGTGCTTGAAAAATGCCCTGCATGTGAGGGTAGTGGCAAAATTAAGCCAAGTATTTTGTTAATAGATGAAATTGAAAATAATATAAGATATTTAATTAATGAGCAAAATGAAAACTATCTTACTATTGCAATTAATCCTTATATTTATGCTTATTTTACGAAAGGTTTATTTTCGCTACAGATAAAGTGGTTTTTGAAGTATAAAAAATTTATCAGATTAAAATCAATTGCTTCTTATCATATTCTTGAATATCATTTCTTTAATAAGAATGCAGAAGAAATAAAAATATAATAAAAGACCGGAGAAATCCGGTTTTTTATTGACATTATTTTAATTGATTAAATGCAATCCAAGCCATTAAGCCCATTCCTATTTCTATACTATCCTCATCAATATTAAAAGTAGATGTATGTAAGTTTGAAATTACTCCTTTTGATTCATTTCTTATACCTAATCGATAAAAGCAAGAAGGTTTAAGATGTGAAAAATAGGCAAAATCTTCTGCTGTCATTCTTAAATCCAAATCAATTACATTTTCCTCTCCTAAAAATTCAATTCCAAGTTGTTTGATTTTTTCAGTAAGTATAGTATTGTTTATTAAAAATGGATAGCCCTTATCAATAAAAACGTCGCATTTGGCTCCCATTCCCTCAGCAATTGATTGTGCAATTTTTGTAATTTTCAAATGAGCTTCAGATCGCCATTGTTCATCAAAGGTTCTTAGTGTTCCATCTATTTTCACTTCATCGGGTATAATATTCGTTCTCCCGTTGCCAATTATTTTCCCGAACGAAAGTACCGTTGGGATATTAGGACTTGCGTAACGGCTTGTAATTTGCTGTAAAGCGATGATAATATGTGAAGCAATCACAATTGGATCAATATTTAACTCTGGTGTTGCAGCATGCCCCCCTTTTCCTTTGATAGTTAAATATATTTCATCAGTGGATGCCATATATTTCCCCGATCTTACACCCATTTTTCCACAATCAAGAGTGGGTAACACGTGCTGACCAATAACACTTTCGGGTTCAGGGTTTAACAAAACGCCATCATTAATCATAGCAAGTGCACCTCCTGGAAATTTTTCTTCCGAAGGTTGAAAAATTAATTTTATACTTCCTTCAAAATTTTCTTTTAATGAGTTTAGAATTTTCGCTGCACCTAATAGGTAAGCAATATGTGCATCATGCCCGCATGCATGCATAATTCCTTCATTTTTAGATTTGTAATCAAAATCATTTTTTTCTAAGATAGATAATGCATCCATATCAGCTCTTAAAGCAATGATTTTTTTGTCTGGATTTTTACCTTTAATTAAGCCAACAACTCCTGTTTTACCAATCTCATTTTGATATGAAATTCCATATTCTCGTAATTTGCTGCATATTAATCTGGCTGTTTCAATTTCTTCAAAACCCAATTCGGGATTGGAGTGTATCTGACGGCGAATTAAAATACATTCGTGAGAAAATTCTTTAGCAAGTGATTTAATATTTTGAATGGTTTCCATTGGATTTTAATGTTTTATAAATAATTGTTACTTAAGCTAACTAATTTCAATGTAGTTATTGTAATAAATAACTTCAAAAATACATCCTTTTTGATTTCTTAAATCTCTTTTATTACTAATTATTGAATGATTGATTTTGAACTAAAGTTTTGTAAACTCCATTTTTTAATATTAATTGATCATGTTTTCCATTTTCAATAATTTCTCCATTTTCAATTACTAAGATTTCATCGGCATTTTTGATCGTTGAAAGGCGATGAGCAATTATTATAGATGTTCGGCTTTTCATTAGATTTGTGAGTGCATCTTGAACATAAAGTTCAGATTTTGTGTCTAATGCAGATGTGGCTTCATCAAGTATCATAATTGGTGGATTTTTTAAAACAGCTCTGGCAATACTAATTCTTTGTCTTTGACCACCGGAAAGATTTGCTCCTTTATCGCCAATATTGCTAAAATATCCATTTCCCATTTTTTCGATGAATTCATGTGCATTTGCAATTTTAGCAGCAGCTATAACTTCCTCTAATTTAACGTTTTCCTTTCCAAAGGCAATGTTATTAAAAATAGTATCATTAAATAAAATAGTTTCCTGTGAAACAATTCCTATTAATCCTCTCAAATCTGAAATAATTAAGTCGTTTATCGGAATATTATCAATAGTGATTTCTCCAGAAGTACAATTATAAAACCTTGGCAAAAGATCAGCAAGCGTTGATTTTCCTGCACCTGAATGGCCTACTATTGCAACAGTTTTCCCTTTTTCAATTTTGAAACTAATATTTTTTAAAACATAATTATTTGTATTTTGCTCGTTATACTGAAAGCTTACATCATTGTATTGAATACATTTTTCAAAAGTTTGTTTTGCTATAGCATTTTCTTTTTCAATAATAACTTCTTTTGCATCAATAATTTCCATAACTCTTTTGGCTGCAGCCTGACCTTTTTGAAGATTATAAAATGATGAAATAAATGATTGGGCTGGGGGAATTAATCTTGCAAAAACAACAATAAAAAACAGTAAAACACTAGCTGTTAATTTGTTGTTTAATACCAAATTGCCACCAAACCAAATAATCAGCACCAAACCAATTATTGCTAAAGATTCTGTTAAAGGTGCTGCAGCATCTCTTCGCCTGTAAATTTTTGTCATGTAGCTGAATAAGATGTAATTGGTTTTCTTAAATTTTAAAGATGCATAATCAATTGCATTAAAAGCTTTTATAATTCTAAGTCCATTTATCGATTCTTCAATAGTTGAAACTACTAAACCCATTTGTTTTTGACCTTTTTCGGAATTTCTTTTTAAACTTTTCCCAATTTTATTTATTAATAAACCTGCTGGTATTAAGGTTAATAATGATAAAAGCATTAATTGTGGACTTATGGAAAAAAGAATTATTACAAAAAACAATACGTTTAGTGGATCTTTAATTGCCATTTGTAACGTGCTTACAATCGACCATTCTATTTCGTTAATATCGGAGGTAAGTCTTGACATTAAGTCTCCTTTCTTTTGTGTTGAATAAAAAGATAATGGTAATATTAATATTCTGTTATATATGTCATTACGCAAATCTTTTATCATTCCGTTTCGTATAGGAGCTAAGAAATACATACCAGAATATTTAAAAAAATTGTTTAATATTGAAAACAAAACAAATAATATTGAAACTAAAAGCATTGCATTTAATTTTCCATTTTCTGCTATCATTTTATCAATAAAATAACTCAGATAATTTAATAAATTTTCTGTATTTAGTGAAAGTTCAGGTTTAACTGTTATAGGTTTTGAATTACCAAATAAAATATTTACAAAAGGAATAAATAATGTTAAGTTAAAGAATGAGAATAATATATAGAGAATATTTGAAACAATATTCAATATTGCATAAGCCCAATAGGGTTTGATATATTTGAAAATCCTCAACAAATCTTTCACAAATGCAAAGATAAGTAAAACCAATGAATGTGATAATAATGATAAAACAAAATTTGTACATCAGCGTTATTAAAGAAAATAACCTAATTTTGCAAAATATGGAAACAACACGTCAAAATAAAATTTCACGTTTGATACAGAAAGATTTGAGTGAAATATTTCAGCATCAAACCCGTGAATATTTCAAAAATGCAATGATAACTGTAACCAATGTTAGGGTAAGTCCTGATTTATCTGTTGCTAAAGTTTTTTTAAGTATTTTTGCCATTAAAGATAAACCGGAAATAATGCCATTGGTTAAAGCCAGAAAGAATGAAATTCGGTATGAATTAGCTTTGAAGGTTGGAAAGCAATTAAGGGTTGTTCCTTCTCTTGAGTTTTTTGTTGACGACTCTTTGGATTATATTGAAAATATTGACAAATTGCTTAAATAGTTAATAAAAATTTTTTGAAATTACCTTTTTACATAGCAAAGCGATATTTGTTTGGGAAAAAGTCGCATAATCTAATCAATATACTTTCGGTAATATCGGTTACAGGTTTGATTATTGGTACTATGTCATTGGTTATTGTACTATCTGTAATGAATGGGTTTGAAAATATTATTACCCAAATGTATAACTCTTTCAATCCAGATATAAGAATAGAAACTGTAAAAGGTAAAACCATTGATTTATCTGTTTTCCCACTTAATAAATTAAGAAAGATAGATGGTGTTGTTCATTATTCTGAGATTATTGAAGAAAATGCATTAATCAGATATAAAAGTAAGCAGCAAATTGTTGTTATAAAAGGAGTTGATGATAATTTTGTAAAAGTTAGCGAAATTCAATCTAAAATAGTGGAAGGTAAATTTTTACTTAAAAACCAAAATGCTGATTTTATGGTTTTAGGTTATGGAATTTATGATAATCTTGAAATTCAACTTAATGATTATAATACACCTGTTTCAATTTATATTCCCAAAAGAGATAAAGCGATTTCATTAGATCCAACACAAGCTTTTAATAATGAACAGATTTTTGCTATTGGAGCATTTTCAATTCAGCAGGATTTTGATACAAAATATGTTATAGTTCCATTAAGATTAGCTAAGCAACTATTGAATTATAAAAGTGAAATTACTGCAATTGAATTATCAATAGATAATAATAAAAATGCAGAAAATATTCAAAAAGAGATAAAGCAACTTATTGGCGATAATTATTCAATTAAAAACAGATACCAGCAAGAAGAAATGTTATATAAAATAATTAAATCAGAGAAAATAGCCATTTTCTTAATTTTATCTTTTATTATATTAATAGCTGCATTTAATTTGGTTGGTTCAATATCAATGTTGATATTGGAAAAAAGACAAGATATCGTAATTTTGAGATCTTTGGGAGCTTCCAGTAATTTAATTAAAAATATATTTTTAGCCGAAGGTTTAATGATTTCATTTGCAGGTGCATTTATCGGAATTATTTTGGGTGCCGTAGTGTGTTTAATTCAACAGGAGTATGGTATTATCAGATTACAGGGAAGTGGAAGCTTTATTATTGATGCTTATCCGGTAAAAATTCAAATTTCTGATATATATAAAGTAGTGGTTATCGTAACAATAATTGGTTTTATTGCAGCTTGGTTTCCAATTAATAAAATAGATAACGAATTAAATGATAAAATTTCAGATAGCTAGTTTTTTTATTTTTCAATATATTTTGGGAAAGCCATTTTCATAATGGTATATTCATTTAATTTGCTTTCAGTAAAAATTTCACCTTGAAATTCTTTAATAATTCCATAAACAATTGATAAACCCAAACCTGTTCCTTTATTTGCTTCCTTTGAAGTATAGAATGGTTCAAAAATATTATCAATATTTTGATTTTTAATACCTATTCCATTGTCTTTTATAACAATATAAACATTAGTATCATTACAGTTAACATTAATATCAATATTTTTCTTAATAGGAGAGCTTGTTTTTTTGCTTTTTTCTTCCAATGCATCTTTTGAGTTTGAAAGTAAGTTTAAAATAACCTGTTCAAGTCTGTATTTATTTCCCTTTATATAATATTCTGAATTGTTGAAGTTTATATTTATATTTATTTTGTTCGCAGAATATGGTTTTTCAACTAAAAGCAACGTGTTATTAATTGTATCGTTAACACTAAATTTTTCAAAAACAGCATATTGCTGATCTCTTGAAAAAGTTCGTACATGCTCAATAATGTGTTGAATTCTGTTTACATAGTGAAAAATATTATTTATTTTTGATTGGAAGTATTCTGTTTCAATATTATAAGCATTTATTTTGTTCAAAATATTTTCCATACCCATTGAAATTCCCGTTAGTGGTTGATTGATTTCATGAGACATACCTGCTGCCATTTCACCCAAAAATTCTAATTTTGATTTTTGAATTAATGCATGTTCCTGTTCTTCTCTTTTTTTAAATTCTTCTGTAACTTTAGATTCCAGATATTTATTAAATTCTTTAAGTTCATTTTCTGCATTTCTTAGTTCTGTAATATCATGAACTATTCCCAAAATAGCAGGACTGTCATTGAATATAATTTCTTTGGTTGTAAATTCGCAAATTTTAATTTCACCATTTTTTGTTAATACTCTTGCTTCATAAAACAATCTTATTTTGTTTTTCTTTGTTCGTTTTTTAATTGTTTTTTTAATATAGTTAAAGTCATCGGGATGAATTAAGTCCCAAATATTCATATCGTTAAGCTCTGTGAATGTGTAACCTAATGCAATCTGAAGTCTTTTGTTGAAGAATACAAAATGATTGTTTCTATATATATAAACACCATCTGTAGTGTTTTCTACTATTAGTCTGTATTTTTCTTCACTGATTTTTAAAGCATTATCAGAAGTTATAATATCTGTAATATCAGAAATAATGGTGAGGGCATAATTTTTATCCTTAATCTTAAATAATTCGGCTGAATAGTAACAAAATCCGATATCATTGTTGTTTTTATAAAAAGTCGTTTGGTAATTAGATACTCTGTTATTTTGACGTAATAGCTTTTTAATCATAATTCTATCATTAGAGTTTTCTATTATTTCAAATTCATCAGTATTTTGGTTAATTACCTCGTTTTTCTTAAATTTTGTTTTTTGTTCATATACCAAATTAACATCTACAAACTTTTGTTTATCAACATCTACAATCATCATAATTTCAGGACTATTATTAAATGCTTTTGAAAATTTTAATTCAGAAAGCATAATGTCTTCCTCCATTTTTTTACGATAAGTAATATCAACTATACTAATAAGATATACAGTTTCATTATAATATTCAATAGTATCAACCGAAAACAGACCCCATTTTATTATTCCTTCAAAATCTTTAATCTTTACTTCATAATCAGATACTTTTTCAAGTTTATTTATGTCTTTTCTAAAATTATTAAAATCTTCATTATTAAAAATATCTTTAATATTTAAATTTTTAATATCCATTATTTTAAGCAGAATTTTAGCAGCTAAGTTATATTTAATAATCTTTCCATCAAATACTCCTGTAATTAGTAAAGCAACAGGAGAATAATCGAAAATATGTTGTAAATTAATCTGATTTTCATTTAACGCTTTTTCATTGTTTTTTATATCAGTTATATCATTAACAATTGCTAAAAAATGTTTTTTACCCAAAAAATCTATCAATGATCCATTAAAAGAGAATATTTTAATTTCACCATTCAAAAGTCTAATTTTTGTTTCAAAATTTTTAATATATCCGTTATCAATTAGTGTTTTAAACATTAGGTTTCGTCTTTCCAAATTATAATGAATATTCAACTCTAACGCAGATTTTCCGATGATTTCAGATTTTTCAATTTTGAAAATTTTAAGAAACTGATCGTTTACATCAATAAATATTTCCTTTTCAATAGTTGTAATCGCCATTATTACAGGACTTAAATTGAAAGCATCACTAAATTTCCTTTCTGAAATACTAATAGCTTTTTCTGTTTCTTTTAAATAACTAATATCTTGAATGGTAATATGAATTTTGGTTATTTCTGTTGTGTGTTTATCAAATTCTACAATCCCTTTCGATATTATATGTTTTATATTTCCTTTAACTGTTATTATTCGATAATTAATTTGGTATTCTTTAATTTTATTTTTTTTAATTCTTTCAATTTCAGACAAATAATAGTTTCTGTCTTCCCGATAAATAAATTCGTGATTTAGAAAATATGGAGAATTCTCATCTCTTTGATTATCATCAATTTCGAAAAGTTCCCACACATAATCGCTCAATATTAGCGTATTTCGTAAATAGTCTTTTTCAATAGAAGCTATACGAGCAATGCGTTGAGCTTCAATAAGTCTTTTTTCATTTCTTATAGCATTCCTATTTATATCAATAAAGCTTTGTTTGTTTTTTATGAGAAGAGAGGATAAAAAATTATTTTTTTTAGAAAAAATAGCATACAAAAGAGTAAAAAGTAATAATACAAGTGTTATGTTTGTGATGAAAAATAAGGATATTTTAATAATAATCATTTAATTAGTTTTTTACAAATTTAAATATGAGATATAAAATAAAAATCAAAAGCATATAAATATTGTTTTATAAAATATAGATATTTTAATTAAAGGATTCTTTAAAATTAATTTTTCTATTTATTTCATTTTAAAAATTTCAATTATATTAGTAAACTGTAGTTTATACAAAAAAAATTAATTATTAAATCATCTTTAACAGATTTAAAATTACTGTAAAAATACAAAAAAAAACGAAATGCAGGACGTAATCAAAAGTATATATACCAATGAATTAATAAATGAAACAAGTCTTTATTTAATTCAACATGCACATAATCCCGTAAAATGGTATCCCTGGAATGAAAATGTATTAAAATTTGCATTAGATAATAATAAAATACTACTAATAAGTATAGGTTATTCTGCTTGTCATTGGTGTCATGTAATGGAATCAGAATCATTTATGGATGAGGAGGTTGCTTCATTGATGAATGATAATTTTTTGTGCATAAAAGTAGATAGGGAAGAGCATCCGGATGTAGATCTGTTATATATGGAAGCTGTTCAAATTATAAATGGCAATGGTGGTTGGCCTCTTAATTGTTTTGCTTTAGCGGATGGAAGACCATTTTGGGGTGGAACTTATTTTCCGAAAGAGAAATGGAAAATATTATTAAATCAAATAATTTTACTTAATAAGCAAACTCCTTTCAGGTTAGTTGAACAAGCTAATTTAATTAAAAATGGAATTTTGAATAATATAAATTCATTTATTCAAGATAAATCAAAAAATAGTTTAATTGATTTTAATAGTTATTTTAATACCATTAATTATCAGCTCGATAACATTAAAGGAGGTAGTAAAAATGCACCAAAATTTCCTATGCCGAATTTATATCAATGTTTGTTGCATTATTATTATTTTTCAAATAAAGCAGAAGTTATTAATCATATAAGGTTAACACTTAATGAAATGGCAAAAGGAGGAATTTATGATCAAATTGGTGGTGGATTTGCCCGTTATTCAACAGATGCTGAATGGAAGATACCTCATTTTGAAAAAATGTTGTATGATAATGCTCAATTGATTTCGTTGTATGTTAATGTTTTCCGAAATGAAGCAAATGAGCGGTATGAAAAAATAATATTTGAAACGCTTAAATTTTTAGAGTTTGAGTTTCAAAGTAAAAATGGGTTGTATTACTCTGCTTTAGATGCAGATTCTGAGGGAGTTGAAGGTAAGTATTATAGTTGGACAAATGAAGAAATAAAGAGCATATTAGGTGAAGACAGTGAAATTTTCACTTCTTATTATAATATTAGTGAGTATGGTAATTGGGAAAATAAGTTGAATGTTTTATATTTATCAGATAATGAGAATTATGTATTAGAGAAATATAATTTAGAACAAGTTCAATTAGTTGAAATAATTAATAATTCTAATGAATTATTATTAAAAGAGAGAGAAAAAAGGGAAAAACCATTATTGGACAATAAAATAATAACATCATGGAATTCATTAATGATTAAAGCTTTGATTGATGTTTATTCTGCATTTGGTGATGAGAAATATTATAATTCAGCAAAAAGGAATTTAAATTCAATTTTAGATACATATTTTACTCAGGATGGTAAATTACTCAGAATTAAAAGTAATAATACTAAAGCAATATTCGCACTATTAGATGATTATGCCTTTTTTATTGAATCGTTATTATCTATTTATCAAGTTGATGCTAATAATAAATGGTTAAATTCAGCAAAAGATCTGATTGATTTTTGTTTAAAACATTTTTATGATGATTCAAAAGGTTTATTTTATTATAATTCAGATTTCGATAATAAATTGTTTTTGAGAAACAAAGAGATTATTGATAATGTTTTGCCATCTTCTAATTCTGTAATGTTTAATAGTATACATTTGTTAGGTGTTATTTTAGATGATTCCTATTATAAATCAATAGCTACAAAAGGAATTCAATTAATGTTGAATCAAATTGAAAAATATCCGGCTGCATATTCTAATTGGTTGAGATTATTAATGACAATTGAGCAAAAATTTTATATTATTTCTGTTATAGGTGAGCATGCAATAGAATATTCTAAATTATTACAAAAGAATTATTTACCTAATTGTTTTATTTTGTTTTCTCAAAATCAATCGGAACAAATTCATTTTAAAGGTAAATATGTTGCTAATAGAACAATGATTTATATATGTTCTGAATCTGAATGTTATGAATCTTATGATAATGTAAGTGAAGCAATTTCCTTTATAAAAGGAAAAGTCTCGTTTTAAGCGAGACTTTTTCTATATAATAGCTAGAGTGAGTTGTTAGTTAGATAAGGTAAATTTGATTGGCATATTAAATTGAACCCTTACTGCTTTCCCTCTTTGTAATCCGGGATTCCATCTTGGCATTGCTTTAATTACCCTTATAGATTCTTCATCGCAACCTCCGCCAATACCTCTAAGAATTTTTACGTCTGAAACCATCCCATTTTTTTCAATTACAAAAGTTGTAAAGACAATTCCTTGAATTCCAGCTTCTCTGGCTATTTGAGGATAAACTATATTTTTTCTCAGAAAGTCAATTCTTGCAGCTTCACCACCTACAAACATAGGTTCATTTTCTACTACAATAAATATCTCATCTATTTCTGGTTCAGGATCTGGCAATTTTGTAACTGGTATATAAGGTTCGTTTACTTTTGTTTCATCAAATTTATCAAAAGGATCAAATTCATCATCTTTATCATCAATTTTATCTACAACAGTGATAAGTGTCAAGTTTGGTTTTTCAATTTTTGGTTCTGGTTTTTCAATTTTTGTAATTGGAGGTAGAATTTCAATTGGCTTTTCGTTTTTGGGAGTATCCAATACTAAATTAAATTTATCATACGATTTCCATTCAAATGCGAAAAGAGCTATAGATAAAGCTATTATTAATCCAATTTGAAAGAAAATAGCTTTTTTGGATTCTAAATCTGCTTTTTCAGATTTCTTCCTTCTGTCGGGATTACTTACCAAGTTTTTTTCCGATTTTTTAACTATTGATTTCATGTCTGTATTTTTTTATTTATATCAAAATTAATATAATACAACAGTAAAGTCAATAGTTAATCAGAGATAGGTTGGGATAACTAAGGCAACGGTTTAAATTAATAAGTTTAAGGTAAAAAAAAAGACCTGCTTTTATGTGAGCAGGTCTTTTTTAAAGTCTTTTAATTACTAATTATCCGGCTAGAGTAAATTTGATTGGCATATTAAATTGAACGCGAACTGATTTTCCTCTTTGTTTTCCAGGATTCCATCTTGGCATTGCTCTAATTACTCTTATAGCTTCTTCGTCGCAGCCACCGCCAATACCTCTTAATATTTTAACATCCGATACATTTCCGCCTTTTTCAACAACAAAAGTAACATATACAGTACCCTGAATTCCACTCTCACGAGCCATAGTAGGATATTTTATATTTTCCTGTAAAAATTTTATTCTTGCTTCATCTCCACCCGGGAAACCTGGTGATTCTTCAACAACTGTAAAAATTTCTGTTTCTTCAACTTCTTTCTCTTCACTTACAGGTGCATGATATTCTTCAACTACCGTTTTTTGATCAGCTTCAGCATCTATAGAAACTTCGTTTTCTATAACTTCGTCATTTTCAACTATTTCCAACACGGTGTTTTGTTGTTGTGGTGGAGGTGGAGGTGGAGGTGTATTTTGCTGTGTTTGCAAGACAATTTCCTCCATAACTTCAGTAGCTTTTCTTGCATTTTGATCTGTTATCTTTATATCGTAAGTTTTCCATTCAAATGCAAATAGTGTTAATCCTAATACTAAAACCAAACCTAATTGAAAGAATATAGCTTTTTTATTTTCCAGATCAGCTTTTTCTGTCTTTTTATTTTCCATAATGCTGAATTTAAGATATTTGTAAAAATTTTACTTTTTCTATGTTAAGTTGCTAAATTACAAAAAAATTAATAATTGTGTTTATTTTTTTTATTTTTTTTTATAATACTTTTTGTATAAAGCAATTCCAATCAGGCAACCTATTGTATTAGAAAAAAAA